>JAAAOD010000014.1 GCA_009908535.1 Verrucomicrobiota bacterium | reverse complement strand
GGACATGAACGCCCGCGTCCTCGAGCTGAGCGTCAAGCCGGCGCACTTTTACGGCGTTCTCGACGAGGATTTCACGACGAAATTCCAGTGGAAGTTCGCGCCGACCACCGGCGCCTACGTCGTCCGCGAGGACGGCTTTAAAAAGGGCCGCTTCATCCGCCTCGAGCGCCTCAAGGACTGGTGGGCGAAGGACAACCGGTTCTGGCGGTATCGCTACAACTACGACGTCATTCATTTTACCGTTATACGCGATACGCCCAAGGCCTTCGAGGCCTTCCTCAAGGGCGAGCTGGCCGCCTTCGGAATGAACCTCGCCGAGTACAACTACGAACGTTTGCCCGACGATCATCCCAAGGTGGAAAACGGCTACATCAACAAGTACACTTTTTATAACGACGTCCCCCGGCCGACCTACGGGCTGTGGATCAATTCGCACAAGCCGCTGCTCGACAACCAGGACATCCGTACCGGGATCCAGTATGCCACGAACTGGGAACGTGTCATCGAGGAGTATTTCCGCGGTGACTACGAGCGCATGCGGACCACTGCCGACGGTTACGGGGAATTCACGCACCCGACCCTGCAGCCGCGCTCCTTCAACGTGACGAGAGCCCTCGAGTCCTTTGCGGCCGCCGGCTTCACCGAACGCGGTCCGGACGGCTTCCTCGTCAACGAGGACGGCGAGAAGCTCTCCTTCACCGTGACCACCGGCTATGAGGTCTTCAAGGACCTGCTCACCATTCTGCAGGAGGAAGCCGCCAAGGCCGGGCTGGAATTCCGCCTCGAGGTCCTCGACGGAACCGCCGGCTGGAAAAAGGCCCAGGAGAAGAAGCACGACATCACCTTTTCGGCCTTCGGGGTATCTCCGGAAATGTATCCGCGGTACTGGGAGACCTACCATTCCGTGAACGCCTACGCGAACGATGGCTCCGTGAAGACGCAGACGAATAACCTCGTCATGATCGACAACCCCGAACTCGATAAACTCATCGAGGCCTACCGGGCCTCCGAGTCGGCGGAGGAAATGATCGACCTCGCCCATACGATGGAGGAAATCCTGCGCGAGGAAGCGGTTTTCGTCCCCGGCTTCGTCATGCCATTCTATCGCTTCGCCTGCTGGCGCTGGCTGCAATGGCCGGAGGACATCAACGCCAAGCTTTCGCAGGGCCCGAGCGAGCTGTTCCTCTCCTGGATCGAACCGGGATGGCGGGAGGAAACGATGCGCGCCCTCAACACCGGCGAAACCTTCCCCAAGGTCATCAAGGTGGTCGACAAATACAACGCCTACGCCGACGAGGAAAACGATTAACGGAGAAACGCTTCCTTGGAAAATGACCACATTCTCGAGGTCGAGGACCTCGTTGCCGCCTTTGACACCGACGCCGGCCAGGTGACCGCCGTGGACGGGGTTTCCTTTGAGGTCCGGCGCGGAAGGACGCTCGGCATTGTCGGGGAATCCGGATGCGGCAAGAGCGTGACGGCTTTTTCCATCATGCGGCTGCTACCCCAGCCCATGGGGAAGATCCTGCGTGGCCAGATCCGGCTCGACGGGAAGGACCTTCTCCAGCTGAGCGCGGAGGAAATGCACAAGGTGCGGGGCGACCGCATCGGCATGATTTTCCAGGAACCGATGTCCGCTCTCAATCCGGTGCACCGGATCGGCAAGCAGCTCAGCGAGGTCTTTCGGCTGCACCGGCCGGACATGAACAAAAAGGAGCAGTGGGAAGCCTCTGTCGAGATTCTCGACCATGTCGGCATCCCCTCCCCGCATATCCGCGTGGGCGAGTTTCCGCACCAGCTGTCCGGGGGCATGCGTCAGCGCGTGGTCATTGCGATCGCCCTTGCCCTCAAACCGCAGCTCGTCATCGCGGACGAACCCACCACCGCCCTCGACGTGACGATCCAGGCGCAGATCCTCGAGCTCATGAAACGCCTGCAGGCAGAGATGAATATGAGCATCATCATGATCACGCATGACCTCGGTGTGATCGCGGAGACCTGTGACGACGTCGTCGTCATGTATGCCGGTCGCGTGGCGGAAAGCGGCTCCGTGCATCAGATCTTCAACAACCCGCAGCACCTGTACACGCACGGGCTGTTGCAATCGATTCCGCGCCTTGAGAATGAGCGGAAAATCACCTTGCCGACGATCCCCGGCCTGGTTCCCTCGCTTCACGAAATGCCGGTGGGCGCGCGGTTCGCGCCGCGCTCGCCCTCGCCGCTGGCCGCGGATTACATGGCCTCGGAGGCGTATCGGACGGTGCGCCCGGGCCTGAAGGAAGTCGAGGAAGGTCACTTTGTGGAAGACTGCCCACCCGTTCTTGTCGAAAGCCTCCCTCTCGTTCGCTGAATTATGGATCCTTTGCTGGAAGTCCGGAACCTGCGCATGCACTTCCCCGTCAAAGGTGGGATCTTCATGCGGGCCCGCCATTACTGCAAGGCGGTGGACGGCGTCGACCTGGCCATCCAGCCGGGAGAAACCCTCGGCCTCGTCGGCGAATCCGGTTGCGGGAAATCGACCCTCGGCAAATGCATCGTACGGCTGAACGAGCCCACGGAAGGCAAGGTCCTTTACCAGGGCACCGATCTGGTCGAGGTGCCGCGCAAGAAATTGAAGCCCTACCGGCGCGACATCCAGATGATCTTCCAGGATCCGGTCGAATCGCTGAACAGCCGCCACACCGTCGGGGAAATCATCGAGGAGCCCTTCATTATCCATAACATCGGGACCCCGGCTGAACGCAAAAAGCGGGTGGCCGCACTGCTCGACCGCGTCGGCCTGCAACCGACCGCCGGCCTTCGTTATCCTTTCGAATTCTCCGGCGGCCAGCGGCAGCGGATCGGGATCGCCCGGGCCATTGCCCTCAATCCGAAGCTGGTCATCTGCGATGAGCCGGTCTCGGCCCTCGATGTTTCCGTGCAGAGCCAGATCCTCAACCTCATGCTCGACCTGCAGAAGGAATTTCATCTCTCCTATCTCTTTATCGCGCATGACCTTGCTGTGGTGAAGCACATCTCCGACCGCATCGCCATCATGTACCTCGGCAAGATCGTCGAGCTGGGACCGGCGGAGGAAATTTTCCGGAATCCCATCCATGCCTACACAAAGGCGCTGATCTCGGCCATTCCGGTTCCGCAGCCCGGGGCCAAGCAGGAACGGATCCTTCTTCAAGGCGACGTCCCCACGCCCATCGATCCGCCGCCGGGCTGCGCTTTTGCGCGGCGCTCGTGGATTCCCTGCACCGAGGAACAGGCCAGCCAGCCCGGAGAGTTCAAGGAGGTCCTTCCCGGCCATTGGGTGGAGGTGCACCCCGGTACGGTCGAGGATTACGAAAAGTGGAGCGCCTGA
>JAAAOD010000100.1 GCA_009908535.1 Verrucomicrobiota bacterium | reverse complement strand
ACGGATGTCCTGCGCTGGGAGGCCGGCGTCCGCCACACATGGTACGGGGATCCGGAGGAGAACTACACCCGTCCGGACCTCCGCCTCGAATGGACGAGGAACGTCATCCCCCGCCTTGAACTGACCTCCGCGATCGAGGGCGCCCTGGAAATCTACGATCACCGCCGTGCCCGTGAGGCCAGCGGCCTGCTCCCCCTCGATGCGGAAACGCTGCAATTGAAAGTCCTCTCCCTCGAGCAGGAAGTCGACTGGGAGAAGTTTCCCTTTCCCTTTCTCGATTTGCGCGCGAAAGCCGGCCTGCGCCATGAATCCGACCGCCGGGGAGATTACGACGGCAACCGCACCTGGTGGGCCTCCCTCACGGTAAAAGCCCGGATCCGAAAGGCCGAGCTCGACCTCCGCGCCCGTTGGCAGAGAAGAAGCTATTCCGACCGGCAAGTGGAATTTCTCGATGAGCGTGCCCTGCAGCAGACCTACCGGGGCCTCGAATGGGAACTGACCGTCCCCCTCGGCCGGCGCTGGGAAATCCTTCTTCAGGCTTCCAGCAGCGAATTTACTTCCCGCGATACCTCGAGTAACTACACTGAATACCGCACCCACGGCGCGCTGCGCTGGATCTGGTGAAGCTTTTTCCGATGGAACCCCGCAGTAACCATTCCGGCAGACCCGCGCTCACCCGCATCCGGTGGCTTTTCCTCCTGCTCGGCGCGGGGATTCTGCTCATTCTCGCCGGGCTGCTCGCCACCGTGCTTCTTGTCCTGCGCGCGGAAATGCGCGATCTGGTCCTGCAGCGCGACGCCACGCTCCTGACCAGCGTGGCCCAGCAGCGCTACGAGGAAAGCCGGCCCATCCTCCTTCCGGAACTGGACCTTCTCGGTCTTGCCGTCGAATCGAGCGAGCTCCGCGGCGTCATCGGTGTGCGCGTCTATTCCCCACCGGGAAAACTGATCGCCCGCGCACCGGAAGTCCTCTTCCCCGCCGGGCTTGCCGAAGAACGGATTGCCGCGCTTGCCAGAGGCGAACCGGTCACCGGCTTTTATCCCGCCCGGTCTCTCGATACGCTCTTCAGGGACGCGCCCGCCGATCAAAGCGACGCCGCCGACACCAGCGCCCTCCTCGAGGTCGTCTCCCCTCTGCGCGATGGCGAGGGGAGGACCGTGGCCGCCGTCCAGTTCTGGCTCGACGGGGCCACCGTGGCCCGTGAATTCGCCGGCCTCGACCGCTCCCTCGCCGGGATCGGTCTCCTCGTCCTTGTCGGGGGCGGCGGCCTGGTCATCGCCATCCTCGTCCTCACCCGGAAACGCCTGCAACGGATGGCCGGCCTCCTCGCGGAAAGGAACCGCTCCCTCGAAAAAGCCAATGTCGAGCTGGCCCGCGCCGCCCGCACCTCCGCCATCGGCTCGGTGACCAGCCATTTGTTCCACGGCCTTAAAAATCCCCTCGCCGGCCTCCAGTCCTACCTGCGGCTGACCTCCGGCGACGAGGAAGCGGTCGCCCTGACGCACCGCATGCAGAGCCTCATCAACGAGACCCTCGAGGTCATCCGGGAGGAGGAGAACGGAGACGGGATCTACCTTTCCCTCGAAGAATGGGCCGACGTCTACCGCAAGCGTCTGGAGCCGGAAGTGCGTGCCCGGCCGGTTGTCCTTTCCATCCGTCATGAAGGCGAAGGCGAGTTGATGAACGCGCGGGGGCAGATGCTGCTTCTCGTCCTGCGCAACCTCGTCGAAAACGCCGCCGAGGCCATCGAGGAGGAAGGTTCCATTGAGGTCGTGCTCGCCGCCGGGCCGGAGGGTCTCCGGGCCACGGTTTCCGACAACGGGCCGGGCCTCCCCGGGGAAGTTCAGGACCGTCTTTTCGAACCGGTCCGCAGCCGAAAGGAAAACGGCACCGGGGTCGGCCTCGCCATCGCCGCGGTCATCGCCCGCCACATTCCCGCCGATCTCCGCCTCGCCGACTCAGGCCCGCGCGGGACCACTTTCATCATCGAAATCTCCCCATGAAACACAAGCTCCTCCCCCTTCTTTTGCTTCCGCCCCTTCTCCTTTCCGCCGTGGAGACCCTCTCCCCGGAGTGGGATTTCATGACCGGCGATGTCGTCTTCAGTTCCCCGGCCATCGGGCCCATGGGCGGGGTGCTTTTCGGCAGCCGGGACGGCAACCTCTACTGCGTGAACCCCGACGGCACCGCCCGCTGGATTTTCAAGGGAGCCAACGACTGGATCGACAGCTCGCCCGCCGTGGACGCGGACGGCGGCGTCTATTTCGGCTCGTGGGACAATTCCGTCTACGCGCTCAACGCCGACGGCACAAAGCGCTGGAGTTACGCCACCGGAAGCGCCATTCTCGGCAGCCCCGCCCTCGACGGGAAGGGAAGCGTCTACGTCGGCTCCATGGACGGTCTCATGTATTCGTTCTCCACTACGGACGGCACCCTGCAATGGGTTTATCCGGATCCCGAGACGACCCTTCCCGAAGGCGGGATCGCCGCGGGGGCGGTCCTCGCCACAGACGGGGAAACGCTTTTTTTCGGGAACGACAGCGGCACTTTCCATGCCCTCGCGACCGCGGACGGCCGCCCGCGCTGGTCCTTCGAGGTCGCGGAAGTCCACCCGCCGGACAGCCAGACCAGCACCGCCTTTGAACACGCCGCCGCCCTCGACGCCGCCGGGAACGTCTACGCCGGCTGCGCCAACGGTTACCTCTACGCCCTCGACGGAGAGGACGGGAGCCTTCGGTGGAGCTTTCCCGCCACGGAAGCCATTTACGCCGCCCCCGCCCTCAGCGCCGGGGGAACGGTCGTTTTCCCCTCCAAGGACGGCTATCTTTACGGAGTCGACCTCGAGGGTTTCCAGGCCTTCGAGACCTATGTCGGGGACGTCTTTTACTGCAGCCCGGCCATCGACAGGGAAGGCAACATCCTCATCGCCGGGTATTCGGGCTCCGCGCAAACGGGGGTATCCACCACGCTTTCCATCCTCGATAAAGAGGGAACCCCCTTGCGCGAATACGTTTTCGATTCCTACAACGATTCCTCCCCGAACATCGCCCCGGACGGCAGTCTCTACATCGGCACGCACGATGGAAACCTCTACAAATTCCCCGGCGGGGCCACCCTGCACCCGTCCGCGGAATGGCCGCGTCTTTCCGGTTCGCGGTACCAGGACGGCCGCGGGGAACGGCACCGAAGGGGCGACCTTCTGGATTCTTTCCCTTTGCTGGACTTTTTTCAGGACGGCTGGGCGCGCCTTTCCTGGTTCGGCAGCGGTTGGATCAAGCCGGCCGGGCTTCCATGGGTGCAGCACCTCGACCATGGCTACCTGTACACGCTACCGGTGCCCCCGCGGGCGACCTGGTTCTACGATCCGTCGCTGGGAAATTACCTCTATAACGCCGCCGATCTGGGCGACTATTTCTACCGCGCCTCTCCCGCTTCATGGCTGTTCCATTTGCCGGGAACAACCGTGGCGAGCGAACGCTGGTTCTACGAATTCAGCACGGCGGACTGGCTGACCGTCAGCCCTTGAAGGACCGGATCGGCCCACATAAAAGCCCCGCCTCATCGGCGGGGCTTTCATTACCCTAACGAGCTGGTCCCCGAGACACCTCGGTGCGGGGACACAGCGTTCTGTGATACCCAACTAATTGATACCATGGAAAACCCCGTCTCCCGGGCGGGGTTGCAAAAAGGCGATTTTTTTTGCCAGCACCGATAAGGAAACCTCTTTTCGGGAAACTGGCATGCGTTACCTGATCCTTCTCTTCGGCGTATATTGTTGCTCCACGTCGGTGATTTTCATCAAAATCGGAACGACCGATCCGATCGTCCTTTCCGCCTATCGGCTTCTTCTCGGCGGCCTTTTCCTTTCCCCGTTCCTGCTCGGAGCGCGGAAACACCTGCGGGAATTCAGCCCGCGCATCCTCTTCCGGCGCGCCCTGCCACCGTCCCTGTTCCTCGCCGTCCACTTCATCACATGGATCATGGGCGCGCGCATGACGCCGTCGGCCAACGCCTCCCTGATCGTGAACATGGTTCCGGTCGTCATGCCGCTTCTGCTCTTTTTCCTCTTGAAAGAACGGATCACGCCCCGGGAAGGCTACGGCACCCTCTTCGCCCTCGCCGGGGTGATACTTCTCGGGCTCGGGGACTTTAACTTCAGTCCGGAATACGCGGCGGGGGATGCCGTATGTTTTGTTTCCATGCTGCTCTACGCCTTCTACCTGATCCATGGACGCAAGAACCGCGATCTCCCGAGCATCCACCTGTATGTCGTTCCGGTTTACCTGATGGGCGGGATGGTCTGCCTCGGCATCGCGGGCCTTCTCGACCTTGCCGGTCGACCCACGACATGGCTCGGGTCGACGACGGAAACGGAGTGGCTTTCCATCCTCGGGCTGGCCCTGATTCCCACCGTCTTCGGGCATTCCATCATCAATTGGGCCATCGGGAAAATCCGCGGGCAGGCGGTTGTCATCATCAACCTGAGCCAGTTTATTTTCGCGGGGATAATGGGATATCTCTTTCTGCGGGAAGTTCCCCACCTGATCTTTTACCTTGCCTCCGCCCTTGTCGTGGGCGGGGCCGTCATCGTCATCCGTGCCTCCGTTCCCGAAGCCGATTAACGCAATGCCATGAAACTCCGTGCTTTCCTCCAGGCCCTCTGCCTTTTCCTTATTCTGGTCGCCCCGGTCGTCTTTTTCGTCCTCTCCCAACGGAAAACCGGAACACCCCTCGGGACCGAGCCAGACAAGGCGGCCGCCCCGGCCGAGCCGACGCACACGGAAAAACGAACCGGGCAAGAGGAGGAGGATCCGGCGACGCCCGACGAACCCGCGGAAGCGTCGCCGGTGGTCGTCGATTGGGAAGCGGTCATCACCGGCCTGCGCGAAGCGGAGGGTCCGGGAGCGACCCGGGAACGCCTGCGGGGCCTCCGCCAATGGTTGTTTTCCATGGGGTCCGCCACGGCCTCGGACGAGATCCTGCGCTTTCTGGAAACGGGACGCGACCTGCCCCTCGGTCTGCGCTTCCGGGTGGGTCCGGGGGGACGCCTCGCCGGCGCCCCGTCCCTGCGCTCCACCCTCCTTGACTGGCTCGGCCAATGGAATCCCGCCGCAGCGCGCAGACGCGCCCGCACGGCCCTGCAAAACCGGGGCACTGAACTGCCGCCCTCCGAATACGTCCTTCACCTGCGGAATTACGCATGGGCCTCCCCGGGAGAGGAGGGACTGGCGACTGCGGACCGGGAATTCCTCCTTGCCCGAACCCGCGCCCTTCTGCGCCACGAACCGTGGCTGAACCGGCCCACTCCCGCCGTGGCCGAGGCCGTCGATGTCGTGGTCTATCTCGCATCGGCGGACCTGCTCCCCGACGTTCTCGAGTTGCTGCGCCCCGAGGCGGCCCCCGGTCTGCGGGCGGCGGCCGCGCTCGGACTCGAGCGCCTCGTCGACCGGCGCCCCATGGAGGTGCTCCCGGCCCTGCTCGAGGCCGACCTGCCCTCCGTGCAGCGGGCGGCCTCTTTCGCCCGCCTGCACGCCGCATCGGAACCGGCCCGGGAACTCCTCGCCGCCTACCTCGCCGACGACCGGATTCCCGCCGAGGAAAAAGGCAGCTTCCTCGATTACTATCCGAACCTGAACAACGCCCTTTCCCACAACCTCCTCAGTGCTCAACTTCTGAATACAGATATCGTTTCCACCGAGGAGCGCCTCCGCACCGCCGCCGCACGGGTGCAGCGCTGGCTCGCGAATCCGGATTTCCGGGAATTGTATCCGCGGCTCGAGCAGGCCCGCCGCCGCCTGCAGCAACAGATTTCCGGAAAAGCCCCTCCATGAGGAGATTAACGGTTGTCAAACCTGCTCTTTCTTCCTTAAGCCTGTAGTTATGCGGCTGGACCGGTATATCGCCAAATCAAGGATCATCGAGATTCAGTCCACGGACCTGCAGGGGGCCATCGTTGAACTGCTTGATGTAGCCACAGCAAGGCTACAGGAGGATTTCAACACGAAGAAAATCGCGAACCAGCTCATCAGCCGGGAAAAGACAATGACCACCTACCTCGGGAACCAGGTCGCGATGCCGCATATCCGGGTCCGGATGAAGCGGCCGTATTTGTTCGCGGTCGGCCGCGTTCCCGAGGGCCTCGATTTCGAGGGCCTCCAGGAATACCGCCACATCCGCCTGCTTTTTCTTCTCCTCGCTTCCGAGGGCGAGAAGAACTACCTCAATGTCCTCGCCTCCCTCGCCCGCCTCTTCCGCGACGGCGACCTCGTCGGCAACATCGTGGCCTCGCCCGATACCAAAACGCTTCGGGAACGGGTGATCCTCGGCTTCAGCGGATTGCTTGCGAAACCCGAGCGGAGGCAGACGCGCTTCAACCGCATTCTCCTGCGCGAAGCGGCCAAAGTGGCGCGCGACTCGAAATGTTCCGCCATCCTCCTCTTCGGCGACACCTTCGCCGGCGGCATCGAGGGCACGCAGGGCTTTCCCGACTTCCGCACCATCCTCGTCACTCGCGCCGCCGCCGACCGCGCGCCCGACAGCGACCAGATCGAGAGTTCCATCGAGGTGCGCTCCTATTCGCGGCAGCGGCTTTCGCAGGCCCGCAGTGCCATTCTTATCGGCCTCACCCGCGGTCTTTTTAAACATAACGACCGCCTGCTCTGCGTTGGCGGCCTTCCCTCCAGCAACCAGCTCGACACGCTCATGGTGGTGGATATCGAACGCGAATTCCAGAGCGTCATCGACCGCGAAAACGACCTCCTTCCCCCGAGCGTCAAAATCGAAGTGCTGGAGCGGATGATCGCCATCGCCACGGAGCTTTCCGTGGAAGGACGCGAAGGCAAACCGGTGGGCACGCTCTTTGTCATCGGCGATACGGAAAAGGTGAATTCGATGGTGAAGCCGCTCGTCCTCAATCCCTTTTACGGCTACCGGAAAGAGGACCGAAACATCCTCAATCCCTTCATGGACGAAACCATCAAGGAGTTTTCCGTCATCGACGGGGGCTTTGTCATACGCGGGGACGGCATCATCGAATCCGCCGGATCCCTCATCCATGCCCCGGCGGAATTCTACGACAACCTGCCCTCTGGTTTCGGAACCCGCCACTCCGCCGCCTCCGCCATTACCAAGGCCACCAATTCCATTTCCCTCTGCGTCTCCGCCTCCAGCGGACAGGTCACCCTCTTCCGCAAAGGGGTCATGTTTCCGCTCCTCGAAAAACCGATCGGCGCGAACAGCTAGGCGCAAGGACCGGACGCCTCAGACCTTGCGCACCTGGGAGGCGATCGCTTCCGCGAGCTTCGGACCGATCCCTTCAACCTCCTGCAGCTCCTCGGCGCTGGCCTTGCGAAGGCGGTCGAGGGAGCCAAAGCGGGCAAGGAGAAGCCGCCGCCGTTTCGGACCAAGGCCGGGAAAATCGTCGAGGACGGATTCGCGCAGTTTTTTGCGGCGCAATTCCGCATTGTACGTGTTGGCATGGCGGTGAGCCTCGTCGCGCAGGTACTGGAGCAGCAGGCGGCCCGGATGGTGACCGGACAACTGCAGGGCCTCCCGCCCGTCACTGAAAACGATCGTCTCGCGCTTTTTCGCCAAGCCGATCAAGGGCGGCGGTTCAATGCCGCGCTCGAGGAAGGCCCGCAGGGCGGAAGCGACCTGCCCCGCCCCGCCATCGATCACGATGAGGTCGGGAAACGGCTGCCCCTCCCGTTGCAGACGCGCATAGCGCCGCCCCACCACCTCGCACATGGCCCGGAAATCGTCATTGCCGACAAAGCCCTTGATCTGATAACGGCGGTACTGCTTCCGCTCCGGCTTGCCGTTGCGGAAGTGCACCATGGAGGCGACGCAGAAGCTCCCGGAAATGTGGGAGATGTCGAAGCACTCCATCCGGCGCGGGGGCTGCGCAAGGGCGAGCACCTTGCGCAGTTCCTCAAGGGGACGGGAGGGTTCGGCGACCAACGGTGCGGCATGGGTGAACTTCCGGTTCCGCTGGGTCGTGCGACGAAGGGCGGCCATGACGTCGCGTAGTTCGGCCGCCCGTTCATAGTTCCGGTTCTCGGCCGCCTTGCGCATTTGCTCTTCGAGTTCCCCGATCCACTCCTTTGACTTCCCTTCCAGAAAATCGCAGGCCGCCTCCACGCGTTCCCGGTATTCGAGCACCGAAACGATGTTGGGGTGCCCATAGAGTTCCGCGCGGGCGTCGTCATAAAGGCGCCAGCGGCCGTCCTCCAGCTGCTGCGGGTGGGCGTCGCCGAGGAGGATCCCGAATTTAAGGCGCATTTCCTGCAGGGTACGGCGCAGGAGGCCGCTGTGTGCGAAGGGACCGAAATAAAGGGAGCGGTCGCCGCTGCGGAAGCGTACCAGCCGGAAGCGGGGCAGGGGAATTTCCGGGTCGACCCGCACATGCAGGAAGCGCTTGTCGTCGGTGAAATCGGTATTGTACTTCGGCCGCCATTCCTTGATGAGGCGGCCCTCGAGCAGGATGGCCTCGCTGTCGCTGCGCGTCTCGAGGATCTCAAAGTCGGCGATCAGGTCCAGCATCGCCGCCACTTTGGGCTGCTCGATGCGGAAGCGCCGCGACGGCTGGAAATAGGATCCCACACGGCGCTTCAGGTTTTTTGCCTTCCCGATATAGAGGACGCTCCCGGTGCGGTCCTTCATCAGGTACACTCCGGGAGATTCCGGCAACTGGCGGACTTTTTCCTTCAACTTACTGGGTACCGGCACTGGCATCGCGGCGATTTCTCCTTATAATCATTTCAGCATGATAACCAAGACCCCGCCAACGACAAGAACCCCGCTTCCCTCATGACCCGGCCGCGCAAAGCGGAACTCCTCGCCATTGGAGACGAATTGCTGAACGGATTGCGGGCGAATTCACACCTGACATGGCTCGGGGGTCTTCTTGCCGACAAGAACCTCCCCCTGCACTGGGGAACGGAAATCCGTGACGAGGCCTCGGAGATGGTGCCCGCTTTTCACCAGGCCCTCGATCGGGCGGACCTTGTCGTCGTCACCGGCGGTCTCGGTCCCACCTCCGATGACTTCACCGTCGACTGCATGGCGGAAGCCCTCGGTCGCGAAGTCACCTACAGCAAGAAGGTCGAGGAAAAAATCGAGGCCTTTTTCCGGGCAAGGGGACGTGAACCGACGCAGAACAATTACAAGCAATGCCATATCCTGAGCGGGGCGGACATTATTCCCAACCCCAACGGGACCGCTCCCGGCCAGTGGATCGAGGAGAACGGGCACGTCATTGTGCTTCTCCCCGGGCCGCCGATGGAAATGCAGCCGATGGTCCAGAACGATCTCCTGCCGCGGCTTGAGGAACGGGGCTGGGTCAGCGACAAGGAAGGTCCGGTCCGCTTCCGCACCATCGGTCTCGGCGAAAGCAAGGTCGCGGAGCTGCTCCATCCCCTCTTCGAGAAAACCGCCGACAAGGTCCGCGTCGCCTACTGCGCGCATCTCGGCTATGTCGACGTACGCCTGCATCCGGTGGAAGGCGGCCTCACCGAGGCGCAGATTCGCCAGCTCGGGGAACGCTGCCGGGAGGCCCTCGGGGAAAGCTTCCTCGGCTACGGTACACCGGATCTGTCCTGCCTCATCCTGCGGCAGTTGCGTTCGCTGGGAAAGTCGCTCGCCGTTGCGGAAAGCTGCACCGGCGGTTTACTCGCCAGCCGCTTTACCGATGTTGCGGGGGCCTCCAAGGTTTTTACGGGGGGCCTCGTCTGTTATCGCAATGAGGTCAAGGAAAACATCCTCGGGGTTCCGGGTTCGCTCATTGAACAGCACGGCGCGGTCAGCGCGGAATGCGCGGTCGCCATGGCCACGGCTGCCGCGGAAATGATGGAGGCGGATTACGCCCTTGCCATCACCGGTTACGCCGGTCCCGAGGGAGGTCGCGACACGCCGGCGGGAACGGTCTACCTCGGCTACCACAGCCCCGCCGGGGTCTGGTCGCGCAAGGCCGTCCTCCCGGGCAACCGCACCGCCGTGAAGGAACGCGCCGTCACCGCCGCCCTCGATTTTCTGCGCCGCAAAATCGAGAAGTACAAGATGGTCGACCTCCTCGAGAGCCTGCGCTGCTGAAGCGGTTTTGCCATGAAGACATGGGCACGGACAGCGCCGACTCCGGAGCAGCGGCTGGCGGAGCGCGACAATCCCGCCGACGGCCCCGTCCTCCTGCACATGCAGTGGCGCGACCTGCTCTTCCTCCATTGGCGGGTCGACCCCGGGCTGGTGCAGGCAACCCTACCGGATGGCCTTACCGTGGACTGCTTCGACGGCGCCGCGTGGCTGGGGATCGTGCCGTTCCACATGAAGGGGGTGCGTCCGCGCGGTTGTCCGGCCGTCCCCGGCCTGTCGGCCTTCCTCGAGCTGAACCTGCGCACCTACGCCGTCGACCGGGCCGGCCGGCCCGGGGTCTGGTTCTACACCCTCGAAACCAACGACCGCGTCGCCGTCTTCATGGCGAGGACCTTCTTTCACCTCGCCTACCGTTTTGCCCGGCTGGAAAGCCGGTGCGATGAGGAGGGAACCTTTCACTACACTTGCCGCAGCCGGCGCGCGGCCGCTTGGCTGCCGGAGCAGGCCTTCTCGTGGCGGCCGGCGGGAAAGGTCTCTACCCCTCTACCCGGAAGCCTTGCTTTCTTTCTTCTTGAGCGATACCGCCTTTTCACCAGCCCCGACCGCCGCGGACGGCTCCACACGGGCCAGGTCCGCCACTCCCCCTACCCCGTGCAGGAGGCGGAGGCGGGCCGCTACAGTACCCGCCTCTTTTCCCTGCACGGTTTCGCGGAACCGGAGGGTCCCCCCGACGCGGTCCACGCCTCGACCGGCGTTGATGTAGCGGCTCATTCACTACAGGGACTCGGCACCGGATAGGCGATGCGGGGCGGGGCCCCCTTGCCGTCCGCGGAAAACCAGTCCGCGGCCTGCGCGGCCGCGACCGCGAGCAGGGCCGCATCATGGAAGTCGTCCTCCCCGGCGCGCTTCCGGGGGTGACGGACAAGCGCTTCGTCGAGAATGGCGGGGTAGTCCGCGATCCATGTGGCGAGGAACTCGCGGCGCTGCGCCCGGCCTTCAGCGGTGTGCTTGCTGTCAAAAGAGCGTCCGGGGGCGAGGGCGCGAAGGCAGACCTCCGGGTGGGATTCCTCAAGCAGCCCCTCCAAAGCCGGGAAATCCTCGAGGAGCCTGGCCACTTCGCGGATTTTCGGGACAAGGTTCCACGCCTGCACGGAAAACCCCTTTCCGGTGTGCCGCCGGTTAAGGGCGAGGGCCTCGGCGTAGCGGCCCGCCCCCATCGCCTCCCGGCAGGGAGGACTGAAAAGGCTTGCCGCGGCCCGACCGCCGAGAAAGCGGCGCGCCTCGTGATCGCAGCGGCGGACGGCCTCCCCCGGCGGCGCCGTCCCGATGGGCATGTCCAGCCAGATGCGGTGCACCCGCACTTGCGGAAGGAGCGCCGACAGGGAACGCTCAAGGCGGAAGGCCAGGTCCCCTTCCGGTTGCCAGCGGGCGGCAAGCCATCCGCCGCGGCAGCCGTCAATGCCCGCAACAGGCGGCCGTGGTTCCCGTTTTTCCGCCATGGCGGCAAAGATAGCTGGCGCCACGGTCCTGTCCAGTGCGCGGGCCTCGAGGCCTGCCTCCTTGCAATCGGCCCGGTGGCATCCATAGTTTCCCGCGTGTCCCTCACCCTCCCAAAACCGGAAAAATTCCACCAGAAGATGGACCAGATGGCCGATCGGCTCGGCCTGAGGGACCTCAACGGGGAACCGGGGGAAAAGCTGGGTGCCTTCCGACGCTACCTCGAGCAGGCCAACGAATGGATCAACCGCTACCACCGCTCGGGCGGCAGCGGCACCCGCGTCGTTCATTGCCGGTCCATTGCCATCGATGTCCTCATTGAGCGGCTTTGCCACGCCGCCGGACAGCGCCTGCGGAGGGAAATGGGAGGGGCATCGCTGCGGGTTGCGGTCATCGCCCTCGGGGGCTATGGCCGCTCGGAGTTGTGCCCTTTCAGCGATGTCGATCTCATGTTTCTCTACCCGGTTAAGCCGAAGGATCCCGCCTTCCGGGAAAAACAGCGTCTTTTCAACGACAGCCTTCTCTATCCGCTCTGGGACCTGCGCCTGAAAATCGGTCACAGCACCCGCACTTCCCGCGAGGCCCTCGCCGAGGCCAACGAGGATGTGCAGAGCAAGAACGCCATGCTCGAGGCACGCTTTCTCTGCGGCCACCACGACCTTTTCGCCCGCTTCACGAGGGACTACGACCGCTTCATCCGCCGGGACAACGTGCGGGCCTACCTTTCGGAACGGCTCGAGGATCAGAATGCCCGCCGCAGCAAGTACGGCGGTACCGTTTTCCTTCAGGAACCCGATATCAAGAACGGCGTCGGCGGCCTGCGGGATTACCAGAATCTGCTCTGGATGATCCGCCTCCTCGATGACGGACGCGATCTTGCCAATCTCGTCGGAAAGAAGCTTCTCCTTCCCCGGGAGGTAAAAGAGCTGGAGGAAGCCTACGACTATCTCCTCCGCGTCCGTAACGAGCTGCACTTCCAGAGCAAACGGCCCACCGATCTGCTCAGCATCGAAAGCCAGCCCAGTGTGGCCTGGTCCCTCGGCTTTCGGCAGCACCGGATTTTCCCGCGCGTGGAAGCCTTCATGCGCGCCTATTACAAGGCCGCCCACCGCATCCATCACCTCGCCGGTTATCTTGAGCAGCGGCTCTTCCTGAATTCCCGGAGCGCGGTTCGCTTTCACGAGGTCCTCGCCTCCCGCCGTCGTGGCAGCGCGGAGCGCCTCGATGGTTTTCTCGTCGAGAACGGCCGTCTGATCGCCGAATCCTCCTCCACCTTCCGGGAAGATCCGCTCCGGATGATCCGGGTCTTCCGCCACCTGCAGACCCGGGGGCTCCAGCCCGATTTCGACCTCGAACGCCTCATCGAGGAAAACCTCGACCTCATCGACGGGGGGTTGGTGAACGCGCCCGAGGCGGCCACGGCCTTCCGCGCCATCCTCCAGAATAAAGGGGAAGTGTACCCGGTTCTCTCCCTTATGAGCAGCACCGGCGTGCTCTCCCGTTACCTCCCCGAATGGGAGCGGCTGCACTGCCTCGTCCAGCACGAGTATTACCACCGCTACACCGCCGATCAGCACATCCTCAACACCATCCGCGAACTCGACGGCGTCTTCACCGGGATGGAGGCCGATACGACCCGCAAGTACCGCACCGCTCTCGAGGAGACCGCTCTGCCCGCCCTGCTCTATCTCATCCTCCTGTTGCACGATATCGGCAAGTCGCAGGGCATTGCCAACCATGCCCGCACAGGGGTCGAAATCGCCCGCCCCATCCTGGAACGACTGCAGGTGCCGGAGAAAGTCCGCGGGAAAATTCTTTTTCTTATCGAGCAACACCTCGAAATGGCACGGATCTGGCAACGCTTTGATCTTGATGATCCCGAAACCGCCGCTTCCTTTGCCCGACTCGTTCAGGACGGGGAAACGCTCCGTTACCTCTATGTTCTCACCTTCTGCGACGCCCGCGGAACCACCCGCGATTTGTGGAACAGCTACAAGGACAGTCTGCACACGCAGCTCTTCAAGGTAACCCTCCAGCAGATCCAGGCACCCGGAGACACCCCACCGCCCAGACCGATGATTTCCCAGGAATCCATTCTGAAAAAGCTTGAAGGCTTCTCCCCCGAAGAGGTCGAAGCGCATTTCAATCTCCTTCCCGAACGCTATTTCACCTATCACCGCGAAGAGGAAGTGATCCTGCACCTGCGCATGATCCATCGCCTTCTCGAGACCATCACGGAAGCCGAATCCCTCGGTTCCCTCCATCCGGTTGTGGAATGGCAGGACGACCTCAATCTCGGCCTTACGGTCGTGAATGTCGTCACATGGGACCGGGCCGGCCTCTTCGCAAAACTGGCCGGGGCCTTCGCGCTGGCGGGGCTTTCCATCGTCAGCTCCAAAGCCTTGTCGCGGGCCGACCACATCACCATCGACAGTTTCTACGTGAGCGAACCGGAAGGGGGACCAGTGCAACGGAAGGATGCCCTCGAGATCTTCCGTAACCACCTCGCCGACACCCTCCTTCATAACAAGGACCTCCTGCCGGAAATTGAAAAGCTCGCCGAGAAAAACAAGCAGTCGCGCTACCTGCGCACAGAGAGCACCCTCCCCGCGCCCATTCCGCCCAGTGTGGAGGTTTACCACGAACTCTCCCTCAAGCGGACCATCATCGAGATCGAAACCAACGACGAGCTCGGCCTCCTCTACCGGCTCGCCCACACCATCTCCCATCACGGCTTCGATATTACCTTCGCCCGGATCTCCACGGAACGGAAAGTGGCGGTCGACACCTTCTACATCGAGCCGGTGGAGGGAAGCCGGGACGACAATTCCGGGGATCTCGTCAATCTGCGCGCCGATCTCATGGAAATCGTTGCCGCCTCTTCCGAGGCCGTACAGAAATAACCGCGTCCCGGGGAAGCCGGGAACCGCACCATGGAGTCAGGATCCGCGCAACCGGCACTGGATGCCCTCTACCGTATTTCAAGCGTTCTCAACGCCACCGACGATACGCAGGAGGCGCTGGAACTGGTCATTGAAAAGATTGTCGAGGTGCTCCCAGCCGAGTCGGCCGCCATCGAGCTCATCAATCCTGACGACAATCGGCTCGAGATCGAGGCTCACCGGGGATTCCCCCACTCCCTTCCGCAGACACGGCTCAAGATCGGGGAAGGGCTGACCGGGTGGGTCGCCCTGCATGGTCAGCCCCTCCGCATCGGCGATGTCACAGTGGATCCGCGGTACGTCGAGGTCGATCCCGCCATTCTTTCGGAAATGGCTGTTCCGCTCATGTCACAGCAGGGCGGTGTTCTCGGCGTCGTCAATGTCAGCAGCCGCCGCCGCAATGCCTTTTCGGACCAGGATCTCAAGGTGCTCTCCCTGCTCACCGGGGAGG
Organism: Verrucomicrobiota bacterium; assembly: GCA_009908535.1. GTDB lineage: Bacteria > Verrucomicrobiota > Verrucomicrobiia > Opitutales > Oceanipulchritudinaceae > Oceanipulchritudo. The sequence continues at coordinate 3,464 of JAAAOD010000100.1, read as the reverse complement.
TCAGCCGCGTCCTCGGCCGGCTCTGGTTGATCCAGCAGTTGCGGCGGGCCGCCGAGCACCGGGACGCCCTCATCAGCATTGCCCGCGTCATCGTCAACCAGCGCCGCTCCGAGGAAATCCTCCAGTTCATTGCCCGGCGGGCCCTCGTCATCGATCCCTGCCGCCTTTGCGCCGTCTTCCTGCTTGAGCCCGACGGCGAGACGCTGGTTCTCAAGGCCTGCAGCGGTTCCTCCCACGCTCTTCCGGAAAAGGAGCGCTTCACCCTCGACCAGTCCGCGATCGGGACGGCGATCCGCCGGCGCAAATCCATCGAGGTCCTCGACCTTCCCCGCACGGAGGAGCATCACTTTGTCGAGGTCACGCAGAAGGAGGGCCTCGTCTCCGTCCTCGCCTGCCCGATCGACCTCGACGAAGGCGTCATCGGCACCCTCAACCTCTACACGAAACGCTCGCACCGCTTTAACAACGAGGAGAAGCGCGTCTTTGAGACCCTTGCCGGCCTGGCCGCGGCCGCCATCCGTAACGCGCGCCTCTACGACCGTGTCTTTCAGTCCGAGGAAAGCCTCCGCCGCTCCGAGCGCCTGACGACGCTGGGGCTGCTCTCCTCCGAGATCGCACACGAAATCCGAAATCCCCTCACCACCATTCAGCTTCTCTTCGACAGCCTCGCCCTCGATTTCGAGGAGGAGGATCCGCGCTGCCGCGATGTCGCCATTATCCACGAGAAACTCGCGCAGCTGAACTCCATTGTTTCCCGAGTCCTCAGTTTCGGGAAGTCCCGGGAGGAATTGCGCGCGGATTTCCTTCTCGAGGAACTGGTTGAGGACACGCTGCACCTGGTCCGCCTCAAACTACGACAGGCCCGGGTGGAGCTTTCCTTTCACCGCGCCGCGGAAGGGCCCCTTCCTGTCCGCGTCAACAAGGGCCAGATCCAGCAGGCGGTCCTGAACCTCCTCCTCAATGCGACGCAGGCCATGCCGGAAGGCGGAAGTATCGATATTTCCACGACATCGGAAAAGAGCGGGGAGCGCTCCCTCGCCGTCCTGCGCATTCGAGACACGGGGACCGGCATCGCCCCCGAGGTACAGGAGCGGATTTTCGATTCCTTCCTTACCGGACATCCCGACGGTACCGGACTCGGCCTGTCCATCGTCCAGCGTATCCTTAAGGCGCACCAGGGCGAGGTTTCAGTGGAGGCGACAGGCCCGCAGGGGACCCAACTCAAGGTGTCCCTGCCGCTGGTGCGGCGGGCGGACTGAGCGGGTTTCCTTCAGGAACCGGTCCGGCCAACGGGAAGGAAATGCAGCCATTCCTTCTCCAGGCTCGCTCCGGCGGCTTGTACCGCGAAGGGCCGCCGCTTCGGGCGCGCCGGTTTGCGGACCAGCCGCAGCCCGGCCTCGTGCGGGAGCCGGTTCGCTTTCATGGCGTTGATGTCCCGCCGGCAGGTGACGATATTTTCCCAGGTGGTACGCCCCCCGCGTTCGCGCGGAATGACATGGTCGAGGGTCAGCTCCGCGGCCGGGCAGCGCTTGCCGGTGTACTGGCAGGTGTAGCGGTCGCGGATAAAGACATTCTCGCGGTTGAATTTGATCTCCGCGACGGGAAGACGGTCGAACGCGCGCAGGAGAAGCACCTTCGGGACAAGGATACACAGGCGCACCGTACGCACAAAGGGCCCGGCACCCGCTTCAGCGCTCTGGGAAAGCTCGATCCAGCGGGCGGCGTCCACCGGAGCGAAGTCGCCGCCGGCGGTATTAATGACGCGCGCATGATCCTGCCAGAGCAGGGAAAAGGCCCGGCGCACCCCGATGATGTTCACTGCCTGCCAGTTCCGGTTGAGGACAAGGACCCGGTGACCGTTGTTTGTCTTGGCAAATTCGATACCTCTGACTTGAAAGGACATATCCTGCGGAGCGCTGGTTCTGGAATGTGCGGCCGGCCCGCCTACTGTCAACGCGAAAGCCGCTCCGGGGGCCGTTTCACAGCATCGTTACCGTCGTTGCGGAAACGACGGACAGCCGGGCCATTTTGCGTTTGTAGGATCCGCGGCCACCCATGATAGTCGCCCCGAACTGAGATGAAGTCCCTACCGTATCGCCACACCAAGATTGTCTTTACCATCGGTCCAGCCACCAACGATGCCGCCGTCCTGGAAGAGCTCCTCCATGCGGGCGTGGACGTCTGTCGGCTCAATATGGCCCACGCGACGCGGGAGTGGACCGCCGAGGCTCTGCGCAATGTCGATGCCGCGTGCAAGGCCGCGGGCCGCCGCATCTCCATCATGATGGACATCAAGGGACCGGAAATCCGGACCGGGCACCTCGAAGAGGCCCTCGAACTGCAGCGTGGCGAGGCGTTTGATTTCTTTATCGATCCGGGCGCCGAGCCGGTCCTTGCCGGTGTACGGGGCGTCGCCGTCAATTATCCGCGTCTTCTCGAGGACATCGAGGTCGGCAACACCATCCTCGTTGACAGCGGGCTGCTGCGTTTGCGGGTGGAGGAAATCATGGAGGACCGCGTGCGCTGTTCGGTCCGGATCAGCGGCCCCCTCGGGAGCCGGCGTCACATCAACCTTCCTGGGGTGCATGTCAAACTGCCCGCCCTCACCGAAAAGGACCACCACGATATCGACATCGGGATCGAACAGGGGGTCGACTTCTTCGCCCTCAGTTTTGTCCGCACCTCGGAGGATCTTGAGACTCTGCGGCGAACCCTTGCCAAAAAGGGGTCGAGGGCGCAGATCATCGCGAAGATCGAGGACCAGTCGGCGATCAGCAACCTCGACGATATCATCGCCTCCTCGGACGGCCTGATGGTGGCCCGCGGGGACCTCGGCATCGAGATCCCCTACGAAACGCTTCCCCTCGTGCAGCGCCGCGCCATCCGTACCTGCCAGCGCATGGGCAAACCCGCCATTGTCGCCACGCACATGCTGGAATCGATGATCCAGAATCCCCTGCCTACGCGGGCGGAAATTTCCGACATCGCCAACGCCGTTGACGAGCAGGCGGACGCCATCATGCTCTCCGGGGAAACGACCGTCGGTAAATACCCGGTGGAATGCGTGCATGTCATGAACCGCATCATCCGGGCCGTGCAGGCGCAGGGGGAGAATCGCTACAACGATCAGCTGGTCCTGAAGACGGCAAAAGCGCGGATGCTCAAGGCCGCGATGATTCTCAGCGACGAGATCGGGAACAGCTTTATCACCGTCTTCACGCGCCGCGGCATTCTCGCCAGGACCCTGAGCGCGTTGCGTCCCCTCCACTCTCCCGTCTTCGCCTTCACCGATGACGAAGCGGTTTTCAAGAATCTTCTCCTCTACTGGGGCGTGGAGCCGTTCTTCATGGAGTTCGAGGAGGATTTCGAGCAGACCATTCTTAATGCCTACGAACGCCTGAAGACGGGAGGATGGGCGCGGAAGGGAGACAGCTCGGTCATCATTACCAACGTTCTCGCCCGAG
>JAAAOD010000111.1 GCA_009908535.1 Verrucomicrobiota bacterium | reverse complement strand
GGTTGCCCCACGCGTGGTGGTGGGCGGACCATTGCGGTCGTCCGGACTGGGCCGGGTTTGAAGCGGAATTTCCCCGTCCGTGGTATGAAACCAACGGGGTGTTCCTCGAAGTGGAACTGTTCTGGTTCCGCAAGCCCGGCCAGCCGACGGAGCCGTTCCGGGAACCCCGCGGTCTCTGGCATGGCCGTGAGCTTGACTGGCTGAGCTGGAAGGAAGGGGACGGCTGGCTGGCCTTCCGCTCGGGATATAATGGCGGCAACCACAACAACCGCGACCTCGGGCAGATCGTCTTCGGCCTCGGCGAAGAGCGGGTTCTCTGCGATCCCGGCTACCGGGCGGATAAGACCAGCCAGCATTCCTGCCTCACTTTCCGCGGGCATGAGCAGACGATCGGCGCGGAAGCGAAGATTTTCCGCGCGGAAACTTATCGCGCGGCCGACCGGGAATGGCTGTACCTGTGCTGCGACCTGTCGGCGACGTATCCGGGCGTTCTCCTTTATCACCACCGTCATGTCCTCGTGAACAGCGCCGGGCAGCTCTTCCTTTTTGATGACGCGCTCGCCCGTCGCGGCCTCCGCCTCGGGGTGACGGGGCACCTTCAGTTCGGCCGCCGCCTTGACAACGGGGGACCGGAGTGGACGGTGCGGGATTCGCCGCACGGCTGCCGCCTGCGCTTCCTGTCGCCCGCCCGTTCCGTCGCGGCCGAGGACTGGGAGTGGAAGGGGCGCGCGGTGACCACGCTGGCCTACCGCAGCCTCCGCGATGCCCCCGCCGCCCGCCTCGGCCTTTCCCTCGCTCCCGCCGGCCATGCGCATCCGGAGTTGGTCGACCGGTATAACGTACTGAAAATTCACTACGAAAATGCCGTCGCGCGCGTCGACACCGCCGAATGCCGTATGACTTTCCAGGAAAGCTGACCTTCCCCTCATGAAAAAAGAGATTCTCGACCTGATCCGCCGCGGGGTCGCCCTGCCGGCGACGCCGCTCGCCCTGACAGCCGAACGGACGTTCGACGCGCTGCGCCAGAAGGTGCTCATGCGCTACTATGTGGACGCCGGCGCCGGCGGCGTCGCGGTCGGCATGCACTTCACGCAGTTTGAAATCCGCAATCCGGGAGTGGGCCTTTTCGAACCCGTGCTGCGCACCTGCGCGGAGGAACTGGACCGGCTCAGCGACGACCGCGGCCGGCCGCTGATCAAAATCGCCGGTATCAACGGGCTCACGACGGACGCTCTGCGGCAGGCGGAGCTGGCGAAGGACCTCGGTTACGATTGCGCGATCATTTCCATGGCTGCTTTCGGCCCCAATGCCCTTGAGCAGGACATGCTCCACCACGTCCGTACGATCGCGAAGGTGATGCCGGTCTTCGGGTTTTATCTCCTCACCGGCGTCGGCGGTATTCACTTACCCTATACATTCTGGCGCAAACTGGTTGAAATCGAGAATATTTACGGCATCAAGATCGCCCCCTTCGACCGCTACGGCACCGTCGATGTTGTCCGTGCCGTCGCTGACGCCGGACGGCAGGATGACATCACTCTCTACACCGGCAACGACGACAGCATCCTCTACGACCTCGTCACGCCCTTTGATTTCGGCACCGGGGAGGTCCGCATCCGCGGGGGCCTTCTCGGGCAGTGGGGCTGCTGGACGAAAACGGCGGCTTTTTTCCTCGCCCGCGTCCACGCATGGTGGGATTCCGGCGAGCCGCTCTCCCGCGAAATGCTCACCCTCTCCGCCCAGATGACGGATGCCAACGCGGCCATCTTTGACGCCCGTCACACCTTTGCCGGGAGCATCCCCGGGGTGCACGAAATCCTCCGCCGGCAGGGCCTGCTCGAATCCACGGTCACCCTGAAGCCGGACGAGGTCCTCGCCCCCGGACAGGCGGCGGAAATCGACCGCGTCTGCGCCGCCTATCCCCACCTCTCCGATGATGCCTTCGTCCGCGCCAACCTCGAGCGCTGGCTCGACGAATAGGTGGTGGAGCGGGGTCGGACCCGATTAACTTCATGGAAACTTGCGCTGACCTCTTTATTTGCAGCCTTTCTGAAGCCAGGAAGGCCTCCGAGCCGTGAGTATTGACCCCGATAATGCTTCGAATACAGTGTAATAGATGAAAAACTTCACGGCAGTCATCAAGCAAAGCGAACAATGGTGGATCGGCTGGGTTGAAGAACTTCCAGGCGTTAACAGTCAGGGAGCCACACGGGAAGAATTGATAGAGAATCTTTGCAGCGCTTTGAGGGAAGCCATTGAAATGCATCGCGAAGATGCCATCGCTGCGGCAGACGGCGATTATCAGGAAGAAACCTTGGTCCTGTGAGTTACAAACGCCGTGATTTTGTCCGGCACCTGAGCCGACATGGTTGCGTTTTGAAGCGCGAGGGTTCCAACCACTCGTGGTGGGAGAATCCCGGCAAAAACCGACGGTCATCCGTTCCACGGCACAACCACATTGATCGGCATCTGGCCAAAAAGATCTGCCGCGATCTGGGGATTGATCCCATGTGATACCTTCTCGATACGGATTATCATAAGTCCCGCCCGGCTTTTCGTAAGCGGGTAGCCGGACTCGTAAGCAACTGTGTCCGGGTCAAGCCCGGGTTGCCCGAACGGCTGTTGCTCGTTCGCTACGGTGGCACCGGCCGGGGTAAAAGATCCCAAACAAAGCCTTTCACGGCCCGAAGGGCCCGGAGGACGGTCGGCTCCCGCGGAGTTCCTCCCGGCGGACCCCCGGACCTGCCTACCCAACGTATAGCTGAACAACCTTATGCAACGGAAGTGGCGGCGGGGGCTCCATAAAGGACGTGCCGCCTTGCATGGGGAACGGCGGCGGAAAAGACATTCCAGTCGGCAAGGAAACCAAGTTACGCAGAACTCACAAGTTACGGATTCTCGACCCCGCCGCGCCACTCCCGGGGACTCCTGCGAAAGGCCTTGCGGAAGGCCTGGGTGAAATAATTGGCGCTGTTGAAGCCACAGCGCAGGGCAATCTCGTTGATGGGGAGTTCACTGTGACGCAAAAGCCAGCGGGCGCGCTCGAGGCGGAAACTCACCAGCACATCCTGAAAACTCCGCCCGGTGGACTGGCGGATCAGGCGGCCAAGGTAGCCGGGGGAAAGGTTGAAGCTGGCCGCCACGGTTTCCCGGTTGATGGGCCGGTCACACGCATCCCGCAGATAGCGGAGAATGGTGGTCTCCCGATGCGGGGAGGGCGATGTCCGGGTGGAGGGGGCTTCGAGGAGGCCGAGAATCTCCCAGAGCAAAGCCCGGAAGATGGCGGCGGCGGCCGCGGATTCGGGATGGCATAGGAGCCGGTCCAGCAATCCGGAAGCGGGTTGAGGGAGAGAGCGTTCGAGCCAGAGAGCGTAAAGC
>JAAAOD010000002.1 GCA_009908535.1 Verrucomicrobiota bacterium | reverse complement strand
ACAACGAGGGTATCTCGCGCACCGGCTCGGTCCTCGACCTCGGCCTCGAGCACAAGATCCTCGAAAAGAAAGGCTCGTGGATTTCCTACGACGGCAACCTCGTCGGCCAGGGCCGCGAAGCAGCCAAGCAGTACCTCGCGGAGAATCCCGAAGTCATGGAAGCCATCACGCGCGGGATTTATGACAAGGTGGAAGTCGTCGGCGGCGTCTCCCTCGGCCACGCCGAGACGGAAGACAACGGTACCAACGGCGGCGAAAAGGCCTGAAGCCCGGCTTCCGTCGCCCTCGGGGCAACGGAGGCTTGTCTAACGGCGCAACGCGGCCCATACCTACCGTTCGCGAAGGTCCGTCGCCTTCTTTTCCAGCAGCCGTCATGTCCACCGAAACGCCGCCTTCCGTCCTTATCGCCGACGACCAGGCCGACATCCTGCATGCCTTGCGCGTTCTCTTGCGCGGCGAAGGCTGCAAGGTGAAAACCGCGGGCACTCCGGACGAGGTCCTCGACGCCGTCGCTCACAAGGCCTTTGACGTGGCCCTGCTGGATCTGAATTACGCCCGCGACACCACCAGCGGCCGGGAAGGCCTCGATCTCCTCAAATCCATCCGGAAAATCGACGCGGATCTTCCGCTTGTCGTGATGACGGCGTGGGCGTCGATCGACCTCGCCGTCGAATGCATGCGTGAAGGAGCGGTCGATTTCCTGCAAAAGCCATGGGAAAACGCCCGCGTCATCGCGACGGTCCTCAACCAGACGGAGTTGTACCGGGCGAAGCGCCGGGCCCATATCCTCGCGGAGGAGAACCGCACCCTCAAGGAAAGCAAATCGCGGGATTTTCTGGCCCGGTCACCGGTCATGCAGCCAGTGCTGGAGATCATGAACAAGGTGGCCCCGTCGGAAGCCAACATTCTTATCACCGGGGAAAACGGAACCGGCAAGGGAGTGGCGGCCCGCTACATCCACAGCCTCTCCACCCGCTCCATGGCCCCCTTTGTCTCCATCAACATGGGCGGACTCGCCTCCGGCGTCGCGGAAAGCGAGCTTTTCGGCCACGTCAAGGGCGCCTTCACAGACGCGAAATCGGATCGGGCCGGGCGCTTTGAGATGGCCGACGAGGGAACCCTCTTCATGGACGAGATCGGGAACATTCCCCTCGAGCAACAGCAGAAGCTGCTGCGCGTTCTCGAAACCGGCGAATTCGAACGCGTGGGGTCCTCGCGTACCCTCAAAGTGAATGTGCGGTTCGTCAGCGCGACGAACAGCGACCTGCAGAAGGCCGTGCAAGATGGCCGGTTCCGCGAGGACCTGCTCTACCGGCTCAACACCATTCCCATTCATCTGCCGCCACTGCGCGAACGCACCGAGGACATCCCCCTGCTCGCGGAAACCTTCCTCCTGCAGCACAGCAAGCGCTACAACAAAGCGATCGCGGGCTTCCTCGAACAGGCGCTCGAGGTCATGCGCAGCTATCCGTGGCCCGGGAATGTCCGCGAACTCGACCACACCATCGAACGGGCCGTCCTGCTGTCAGGATCGGATCGGATCAAGGTCTCCGATCTGGCCCTCGGACCGGCGGCGGGAACCGATGACGCCTCCACCTCCACCTCGGCCCGCCTCGACGACATGACCCTTGAGGATGTGGAAAAGTACCTCATCGAGCGGACGCTGAAGCGCAACGGAGGCAACGCCACCAAGACCGCCTCGGACCTCGGTCTGTCCCGCTCGGCCTTCTACCGGAGACTCCAGCGCTTCGGCCTGTGATTGCCCGACCGTTACGCCCATGGTCCGCCCGGGGAAATTCCGCCTTCGCCACCAGCAACGCGTACAGCTACTGGCCTTTCTGTGCGGCCTGCCGGGACTCCTGGCTGCCGTGGTCCTGCTCTTTGCCGGTGATTACGGTCCCAAGCAGTTTTTCACCGTCCTCATCCTCGGCGGCGGTGCATGGCTCTTTTTCAGCCTCCGGCTGCAGGCGCTCCTCGTGCATCCCCTGCACACTGCCTCCAACATGCTGGCTGCCCTCCGCGAAGGCGACTTCTCCATCAAGGCCGGTTTCACCGATGAACAGGATGCCATCGGCCAGCTCCTCCTCGAGATCAATCTCCTCTCCAGCGTGCTTTCCGAGCACCGGATGGATGCCCTTGAAGCGCACACCCTCCTCGACAAGGTCATTCAGGAAATCGACGCCGCCGTTTTTGCCTTCTCTCCGGATCTGCGCCTTACGATCGCCAACAGTGCCGCCCTGAAACTGGTCGACCGCCCCCGGAAGGAAGCCCTTCGCTGCTATGCGGCGGAACTCAATCTCGACAAGGCCCTCGAGAGCCCTCCCAACGCTGTCATTCCCAATCCGATCCCCGAGCGCGCAGGCCGCTTCACCGTGCGGCGGGGAACCTACCGCGTAGGAGGCGAGCCCCATGAGCTGCTCATCCTCATCGACGTCAGCCAGACCCTGCGCAAGGAGGAATTACTGGCATGGAAACGGTTGCTTCGCGTCCTCGGACATGAGCTGAACAATTCCATGGCCCCGATCCGATCCCTCGCCGAAAGCCTGCAGCGGGTGGCCGCCTTGCCGGAACCGGAGCCGGAGGACCGCGACGATCTGCGCGAGGGGCTTGAAATCATCCGCCAGCGCGCGGACAGCCTGCAGCGCTTCATCGGTGAATACGCCCGGCTCGCCAAACTGCCGCCTCCGCGGCCCCGCAATTTCCGCCTCGCCCCCCTGCTGCGCAGGATCGGTTCCCTGTTCGAGAATCCCCCCGTTGCCTTCCAGCCCGAAAGCGAAGACCTCTTCCTCACCGCGGATCCCGACCTGCTTGAGCAGGCCTTTCTCAACCTCATGAAAAACGCCAGCGAGGCCGCCCGCCAGACCGGCGGCACCGTCCACCTGAACTGGCAGCGGCAGGGAGAGGTCCTGCTCCTGCACATTGAGGATACCGGGCCGGGCATTGCCAATCCCGACAACCTCTTTATCCCTTTCTTTTCCACCAAACAGGGTGGCTCCGGCATCGGTTTGACCCTTTCCCGCCAGATCGTCGAAGCCCATGATGGAACCCTCGATCTTGTCAACCGGACCGATACAACCGGATGCCGCGCCACCGTTTCCCTTCCGTGCCGATAACCGGACCTGTCCCGATTTCGCAACAGCTCCTGTCCCACTTCCGGGACGGTGCGCCTCACGATGGTCTCCGGAAAGGCGGAGGAATTTCCTTATTCACTTCAAACCAATAAGTTAAATATGAAACAAACCTGCGTGGCGCGGGATTTGCTCAAACTCCCGTTTCCGTCCACGTACAAATAAGATGAAGAGGAGCGTTTCCGCATGAACGAGCAAGAGTCCCTTCTCCGGCTGGAGGGTATCACCAAGGTATTTTTAACAGACGAAATTGAAACCC
>JAAAOD010000132.1 GCA_009908535.1 Verrucomicrobiota bacterium | reverse complement strand
AAACACCTATCGCGGTAGGGACGGCCGTTTCCGACCGCCCCCCGCACAGATCCGTACGAGCGGAATTCCCGCATACGGCTCCTACCGAGGGTGCTTGACGAGGAAGCGTTGCTCCGGCCACGGGTGGAGGATGCGCGGCAGCGGCAGGTGCTTGGCGACGATCTCGTTCATCCTCGGCCACTTCAAGCGGCGCCGCTGGCTACGGCGCCTGAGGCTCTCGTACCAGCGGATCTTGAGGTGGTGGCGAACGGCGCGAACAGCCGCGATGTTGGTCGGCACGGCGAAGTAGCCGTAGTGGCCCTTCAGCACCGATGCCAGCCATCGGCCCTGTTCATCGATCGGCGCATGCCGGCGCCGCCGCAGTTCCTCGGCGGCCCGTCGGACCGCACCCCACTTGCTCTTGCACGCCGTCTTGCGCCTGAGTTGGAAGCCTTTGCCACCCCGCTTCCGGCTGCAGATATGCGTGAAGCCGAGGAAGTCGAAGGTCTCGGGCCTCGGTTCGCCGCGAGCCTTGCGGCCCTCGGCAACGAAGCGCCCGAAGGCAATCAGCCGCGTCTTCTCAGGGTTCAGACCGAGTGCAAAGCGTGCAAGGCGTTCCGTCAGGTCAGCCAGGAACCGCTCCGCATCGCCGCTGGCCTGAAAGCCGACGATCGTGTCATCGGCATAGCGTACGACGATCATGTCGCCGTTCGCGTGGCGCTTGCGCCACTGCAGGACCCACAGGTCGTAGACGTAATGAAGGTAGATGTTTGCAAGGAGCGGCGAGATCACCGCCCCTTGCGGGGTTCCCTCCGTGGTCTCGACCCGCCGGCCCGCTTCCAGAACGCCCGCCTTCAGCCACTTGGCGATCAGGCGGACGATCCGTCGATCGCCGATCCGGTGCTCTACGAACCGAATCAGCCAGTCATGGCTGATTGTATCGAAGAATGATCGGATATCGGCGTCGAGGATCCAGCGGACATTGCGTCCCTTGATCCCGTACGCAAGCGCGTCCAGCGCGTCGTGCTGGCTGCGCCCGGGACGGAACCCGTAACTGAAGCTCAGGAATTCCGCCTCATAGATCGGCGTCAGGATGATGACCACCGCAGCCTGGACGATCTTGTCCTCGATGGCCGCGATGCCGAGCGGCCGGAGTTTGCCACCCGCCTTCGGTATGGTCGTCCGGCGGGACGGCAACGCCCGGTACGCGCCCCTGTGAACCCGTGCGTGGAGGTCGCGAAGGCGCGCTTCGAGATCCTCGCCGTACTGATCCCACCGCACCTCGTCGACACCCGGGGCCGCGCGCTTCTTCAGCGAGAAGAACGCGCCCCGCAGGACGTCGACGGTGATGTGGTGCAGGAGCGCGGTCAGCCTCTCCTTCCTGTTCACGGCTTCTCGTATGCGGGCCTGCGCCTGGGACACGGCTGCCCGGCTCTGCGTCCGGACCGTGCTTTGCCTGCCCGCATTCCCCTCGGCCCGGCCCCTTCCCTCCACCGACTCCGCAGCGGGCATGTCCACCTTGTTCGCCGGCTTCATCGGTACTATGGGCCAGTCTGACTTCTCCGCCCCGTGCGTCATGGTCGACGGCCCCCGGCCTTCACCATGCGGCCCACCGTCCGGCTGACGGGGGCGGAACGGAGACCTCTCGGTTCCCGATCGAAAGACGTGCGCGCATGCCAGGGTCTAACGACGGCGCGGAGCCGCCCGGCGCTCGCGATGCCGCACCGGGACGTGTTGCCTTCTGCCGACTGGAAGGCATCGGCGCTCCGGAAGGGAAGTGTTTCGCCGCTCAATGGCTGGCCTACGCGTACCCCTGTCAACGCTTCGCGCACGGCCTCACGGCCGCCCGCGCATGACTCGGGGCCGACGTGGTTCGCTACTCCTTCGTCGTAAGGGACTTTCACCCTCTGTCCTTCGTCGGTTATCCGACGCTCCCAGTCGATCCCTTCCAGCAGATAGCTCAGCTGCGCCGGGCTCAACGTCACCACGCCATCCGCCGGCGACGGCCAGACGAACCGCCCGCGCTCCAGCCGTTTTGTGAACAGACAGCAGCCCTGGCCATCATGCCAGATCACCTTGACCAGATCGCTGCGGCGGCCGCGGAAGACGAAGAGGTGGCCGCTGAACGGGTCGAGGCGCAGCACCTCCTGCACCTGCAGCGACAGACCCTGGAACCCCTTGCGCATGTCGGTGTGACCGGCTGCCAGCCACACCTTGACACCCGCGGGAACCGGGATCATCGGCCCTCCAGCAGGTCCAGCACCTGCCGAAGATGACCGGCATCGAAACCGGGCGGAACCGCGACCCGATAGCCATTCGCCAGCCGGACCACCAAGGTCGGCGACGCGGCGCCGGACGCCGGCCCCGCACCGACAGCCCCGACAGCGCCATCTTCGGCGATCACAACCGGATGAAAGTGCGGCGCCGGCTCGCCCGATCCTCTCATCGCCTTCCGCCACGCGAACAGCTGCGAGGCATGCAGCCCGTAGCGCCGGGCAACGCGACTGACGCTCACCCCCGGCTGCAGCGTCTCCGCGACGATCCGCTGCTTGTCCGCGTCGCTCCACCGACGACGCCGTTCAACCGTGACAATCTCCGGCATCCCTTCGTCCTGGAAGTCTTTATAGGCGTACTCCCAGAACCTCGCAGCCCACCCTCAAGCCAGCAAGGCGGCCTTCCCCGGACGCTTACACAGAGCCTAAGGTCACTCAACAAACAGGAGAAACCGTGAGGAAGAAGCAATGAGCAGTGAATCGCATCGCAAGACATTCCGGATTTTTTTATCATCTACAAAATCATTGCCGGGCCGCGATGATATTATTAAAGATATATCTTTTTCCGGAATGCTACCTGTTTGCATGGAAGCATTTGGTCATGACCGTGATAAAATCGCCTACATAAAAAAGAAAATTGAAAACAGTGATGTAGTCGTGTCAGTTTTTGCGGATGATCCTGGGGTTATGGTCGATGACAACAATACTTTTCTTATGTTTGAATATAAATATGCTGAAGAATGCGGTATACCAGTTGTTGTTTTTGTAAAACGGAATAGAAATAGCGATCAATTTCCTTTGCGTTCGCAGGAATTTCATAATCAAGAACAGTTTATCAAAGAAATTGGAAGAGATGGCTTGTATGACAATTTTGTTGATTCCGGTGAATTGCGGAAAAAAATAAATAGCTATGTTGAGAATATTGAGAACATTGTTGATGAAGAAGCGGGGCTGATTATTTGTAAAACATACAAGAAATTGGAAAAAGATTATTATCTCGGGAAGACGACACACCAGCTGAATAGGGAAACTTTTTAAAGGCTTATCCCTTTGCTTCCGGTGCCGTCAGCATCTCGTAGGTCGCGGGTGATAGGCGAGTACAAATCCCTAGCAATCGCCTAAAAGTCGCGGGTCGGTTTCTTCTTCG
>JAAAOD010000259.1 GCA_009908535.1 Verrucomicrobiota bacterium | reverse complement strand
CCCCCTGGGGATCGTTTTCGTTATCGGGCTGAGCGTCCTCCTGTACGTCGGACTGCAATTGCTCGATACCCGGATCGTGACGAGCATCCTGCGGGACCGGCTGGAACAATTAAACGGAGCCACCGTTGATCTTGCCGCCCTTGAGATCCGCCCTGCCGAAGGCAAGGCGGTGGTCACCGGACTGGCCCTTGCGGACCCGGAAAACCTTGGCGCCAACCGCTTTTCCTCCGAGCGCATCGTGGCCAGTATCAGCGGGCTGAACCTGCTCGCCAAAAAGCTCGTCCTTGACGAGGTGATCGTGGAGGAAGCCGCCACCGGAACGGAACGCAGGATCCGCGGCCGTATTGTCGAGCAACCGGTCGAGGAGGAGGAAATTGAGGAGCCGGAAGCCGAGGAAGACGCCAGACCGCTCGAGGAATATCTCGGCGAAGCCACCGTCTGGAAGGAACGCCTGGAGACCGTCAAGCGGGTCTATGACCGGGTGGCTCCCCACCTTAAAAAGGACAGGGAGGACAAAGCGGAAGAGCAAACAGAGGACAAAGCGGAAAAGAAGGCGGAGGAGAAGGGTTGGTTTGCAAGGCTGCAGGAACGTGCGCGGCAAAGCGGGTATACCGGCGTTACGGCCGACGGGCTGGTCCGGGCTTCCCCGCGTCTTTGGGTCCGGCAGCTTTCGGTCGATAACCTTCGTGTAGCAGGATCGGAACAGCGCTTCGCTGTCAGTGGCACCGACCTCGCCACCCAGCCGCTCCTTCTCGAGCAGCGCGGGCGTGTGGAACTGACCCGCGAAGACGGTGATTTCAACCTGCAACTGCTATTGCCGGGATCCACGGCTCCGTCGCGTAGTGGCCTCTCCGTGCGCATGGAGGACCTTGCCGTGTCGGACCTGGAAGAGGCCGCGGGCCGGTCCTTGCCGCTGCAGGGGGGTACGGTCCATTTCACTGGCGAAGGGGAGATTGATGCCGGAGAGCTGGATCTTCCCCTCAACGTGCTCCTCCGAAACACGACTGTGAATGCCTTTGGGCAACAACTGCAGGTGGATGAGTTACCGCTGGAAGTAAGGCTAACCGGACCGCTTGACCAGCCGCGCCTTGATCTTCCGGAAGACGCCCTGAAGGAGGCCGTTAAGGAAGGCGGCAAGCAGCAGCTGAAAAAAATGATCGATGAAAAAGCCGGTGATAAGTTAAAGGAGCTGTTGCCTTTCGGGGGCTGAAGCGCTCCGTCTCCCTCTATGCCCGCGTTTCTCTGGCGCTATTACCTGCCCGTCTTTTTTGCCTTCGGCTGTCTTGCCTCGATCTACCGTGCGGCCCTCGGGCTGTATCCAAATGCTCGATGGCTGCAGGAGCCCGGCTGGGTGTGGATGTATCCATTGTTCTCCCTTTGCGCGGGGATTGTCCTCCTGATTCTCCCGGCCCTGCTCCGCTTGCGGGTTGATTATCTGCTGCGTTCCTTTCTGGCCGTGGCGCTGACGGGGATCTTCCTTCTTCTGCCTCTCCTCATTGCGAGGGAAACGCAGTTGGCCGCCGATGCCATGGCGCGCAATGAGATTGCCGACCTTCGGGAATCCGTGCGCCTCGCCGAGGCGCGACAGCGGCAGGAATTGCGGAAGGAGATGCGCGACAGGGAACAGGAGCAAGGGCCGGATCGGTACACCTCCTATGAGGGGAAACTGCCTCCGGCACAGCTTCGCCTCCTGCGTCAGCTCGATGAGCGTATGCGGGACAAGTTGAAGGCCGAGGCCGAGGCCTATCGCAATGCCCTTGAGGCCAATCCCATCCGAGGTCCCGAGGAATGGATCCGTTTTCGAACCCTTGATGAGCTGGAAACCGAAATTGCCCGCCAGCGGGACCTCTATGAGCAAACCCGCCGCTTCACCGAGTTTTTCGAGTCCTTTGAGAAGCGTTACCTCGAGGAAATTGAGCAGGCCGCTCTCTCCCCCGCCGCCCGCCGCGTCGCCATCGCGGAATTGGAACGCGTCCTCCAGTCCTGGCGCCGGGACCAGGCCTACGAGCTTCGCAAACTTGATCTCCAGGCCCTCGGCTCCGCTCTGCAGGCCCTCGACGCCCTCCGCGAGGGCTGGGGCAGTTGGGCCTTCCTCCCCCGTGAGGATCGGCTCCGCTTTCGCGATCCCTCCGTCGAGCAGCGCTTCCGTCACGGGATCGAACGCCTTCAACGCATTCAGGATGAGGTTCGCGAGCGAACGAAAAACTCCGGAGCCTGAGGTTTTTTCCACTTTTGTTTTGGTTCACAGGCTTATTCACAGCGGGGAAAGAACCCCGCTGTACTTATTCACCGCTGCTGGGTAAGCAACTGTCTCGTTACGAGGAGGTTACGCCTTTGTGCGCAAACGCGGTGTCAATAAGTGAAAAGTTATTCACAAAGCATTGATTTGCAGAGGTTTATGTTGACAGCAGGCCCGGCCTTCAGCATTGTCTTCCCCAGTTCCTTGAAAGAACAGGCATTCCCTCAAAAGAATGACCTCAGGATAATCCCGGGTAACCGGGGAATGGTCGGTCTTAATGAACGAGGCCGGCCCCTCAGGAAACGAAGGTGGTGTGCTCCGAGGAGCCGCCGCGAAGCCTTACGCCTTGAGGCATATTTCACCGTTGGTGCCAGGACCGATCACACGGTCCTGCAGTGTGATTGCACACAACCGGCAATGAGCCGCTGGACGCGTGGCCGCGTGTCCGACGACAGCGGCGAGTTGAGTCAGGGAATCCGAGGGCGTTGTCCCCTGGAGGCTCCAACACGGTGACCCACGTGGTCATGGGATACTACCGTGCAGTTCGTCCGTTGACGAAAGCGGGTGAGGGCCAATCTCACCACAAGCGACCGGAATACGTCGGTGCAGCGAAAACGCTTTGGCCAGCGGGGAATCCTGCGGCGCAGAAACCTGGCAACCGCCGCCGGTTTCCTTTGAGAAGCAGTAGGCTCGCACAACGAGTCGACTGCCTGCAAAGCTGAAGGTATCCCTTCGAGGTAAGAGGTCAGACCCGTAACCTCTGGCAAACGCCCGGTGGCAACACCGGGGCCGACCAGAGGAAGAGTGGACAGGGAGGTCGGATTGCAGCGGCGTCCTTGTCTGGTACAGCCGGTTGGCGGGTAGCCCCCGCGGGCCGAGTCCGTGCTGAGAGGCCTCACTCGATTTCCGGGCGGAAGCAATTCCACCCGTGGCCCTGCTATGAGGCCAAAACTCCAAAGAAGCCTTGGAGAATAGCGTCGGGGAGCTGGCAGCCTTCGCGGAAGAGCGCCAAATGTCAGCAGTCGGGAAAGAGCGTGTGGCGAGCGCCGTCCCACCTTTAAAAGGGCTCTGTTGTCCGGTTTCGGATGGCGGAGCCCTTTTTTTATACCAAAATCAGCTCACGGCCGATACCGGGAGCCGATGGGAGGGAGGAGGGATCAGGCCGGTCGGAAGCGGCGGACGGGGGTGCCTTGCAGGGAGGAATCGAGGAAGAAATACACCCATGCGGTTATCTCGGCTTCCGTGGTTCTCACCACCTCTTGTCGTCGGCGGTATTCGCGGGGATGGTCCTCGAGGCGGTCGAGAACCTCCCAGGTCGCATGATCGGGGATGCGGAAAAGTTCACCGGTGACGGGGAAGCCCTTCTCCGGCAAATCGAGCAGGCAGGGATAACGGTCGAGAATAAGGGGATACGGCTGGCGGGTTTGCGCCTCGCCGACGAAATCCGCTCCCGCCCGTTCGAGGAGGTGGTGGTAGCAACCGCCTCGTTGCAGCGTGCCGTAGGCAAAAAGAACATCCCCGGGAGCGGGAAAATTGGATGCAGGGGCTTTCATGGGAGAAGATGGTCAGGTGGGCAGAAAAGTTCCCATGGCGGCGGTTGCGGCGAGAGTGGGCAAGGTCCAGGCCGGAAACCTTGCCAGCACGGGGAGGGCGACGGCAGCAAGGAAAAGATCGAAGGGGGAGCGGATTCCCGAGGTCATGACCGGATGGATCCACGTGGCGGCAAGGAGGCCGATGACGACGGGATGCACGGCACCCAGCACGTCTTTCCAGCGTGCCGCGATGACGGCCTTGTTCCAGCGGGGGAGAATGAAACCGAGGAGAAAGAACGACGGCAGGTAGATACATAGAAAGGCGAGGAGGCCAAGAAGGACTTCCGTCAGGGAATCCGTTCCCATGGCGGCTCCGACAAAAGCGGAAAAGGAGAAAAGCGGACCGGGAACGACTTGGGCGAGCCCGTACCCGAACAAAAAGGTTTCTCCGGATATCAGCCCGGGTTCGACCAGAAACCGCTCAAGGAGAGGGAGGACGACGTGCCCGCCTCCAAAAACAAGGAGGCCCGTCTGGTAGAATACGTTCGGAACAGCCGCCCATGTTGCCGGGAAGAGGCTGAGAAGAAAGAAGGCCAGAAAGACGCCCGGAAGGGCGAGGAGGAGCGGTCGCTGCCCCTTGCCCGGCAGGGAACCAGGGCGGTGCAACGGCGGACCCGGCGAACGGCGGCGATAGGCGAGAAGCCCGACGAGGAGAAGGAACAGGACGAAGACCCACGGATTTTGGAAAAGGAGAAAAACGCCGGTAAAAACCGCCGCCTTGGCCCATCCTTCGGGACCCTTGAGCAGACTGCGCCCCATTTTCCAGAGGGCGAGGGCGACGACTGCGACGACCGCGACTTTCACTCCGTGGATAAGCGAGAGGCGGAGCCCCTCGTCGAGCCGGAGGGTTCCGGCGGCGAAAAGAATCATCAAGGTCACCGGCGGCAGGCTGAAGCCTGTCCACGCCGCAAAAAAACCTTTCCAGCCGCCCCGCCGATATCCGATCGCCATGGCCACCTGGCTGGAGGCCGGTCCGGGAAGGGCTTGGCAAAGGGCGATCAGTTCCGCGAGGCGCGCCTCGTCCAGCCAGTGGAGTTTTTCTACGAATACCCGCCGGAAAAGCGCGAGGTGGGCCATCGGTCCACCAAAGGCCGTCAACCCGAGGAGGAGGAAACGGACAAAGATTTCGCGCACCATGCGGCGGAAAGGGAAAAGGCTTTGTCCGCTAGGTCTGCACCGGGACGACCATCGGCTCGTGGTAGTTTTCGCCTTCCTGGAACGGCTCGACGTAGCCTTTGCGCATGCAGAAATCCCCGAAGCGTTCGCCTTCCTCCCGGTCGGTGGCGTAGGCTTTGATGATCGGCCGCAACTCGTCGACAATGTGTTCCGCCTTCACGCCGGCTTTGTACATCCGGTTCAGGCGCGAACCGTCGAAGGCCGCGCCAAGATGCAGGTTGTAGACGCCCGGGGCCTTGCCCACGAGGCCGATCTCCCCGAGATAGGGCCGCGCGCAGCCGTTGGGGCAACCGGTCATGCGGATCAGGATGGCGTCGTCACGGAGCCCGGCCTGTTCCATCACTTCCTCCAGTTCGCCGACAAGGTCGGGAAGGTAGCGCTCGGATTCCGCCAGGGCCAATCCGCAGGTCGGCAGGGCCACGCAGGCCATCGAGTTGAGGCGGAGGCCGCCCGAGGAAAGGGCCTCGTCGAGACCGAACTTCTTCACCAGGTCCTCGATGGCGGGGCGGTCCTCCGGCGCGATGCCGCCGATGATGAGGTTCTGGTTACAGGTCAGGCGGAAATCCCCCTTGTGGATTTTCGCAATCTCGCGCAGCCCCGTTTTGAGGCGCAGCTGCCGCGTGTCCTTCACCCGGCCGTTCTGGATGAAAAGGGTGAGGTGCCACTTTCCGTCCACGCCCTTGGACCAGCCGTACCGGTCCCCGCTGTGCTCGAAAGCGAAGGGACGGGCCTCTTCCAGCTTGTGGCCGAGGAGCTTTTCCACTTCGCCGCGGAACCAGGCAAGGCCCCGGTCCGCGATCGTGTACTTCAGGCGGGCGTGGGCCCGGTCGACCCGGTCGCCGTGGTCGCGCTGGACTTTGACCACCGCTTCCGCGACCTCGAGCACCTGCTCCGGCCGACAGAATCCCATCACCTCGGCAAGGCGCGGATAAGTGGCCGCCGCCCCGTGGGTCATGCCCATACCCCCGCCCACGGAGACGTTGTAGCCGATGATCTTCCCGTCTTCGACAATGGCGATGAACCCAAGGTCGTGCGCGTAAATATCAACGTCGTTGCTCGGCGGTACCGCGATCACCGTCTTGAACTTCCGCGGCAGGTACGTCTTCCCGTAAATCGGCTCTTCCTCCTCCTTCTCGCCGCCGGCGACAGGTTCCTCGTCCAGCCAGATTTCATGGTACGCCCGCGTCCGCGGCGTCAAGTGGTCCGAGATCGCCTGCGCCGTCCGCAGGACCTCCGCGTGCACTTCGCTCGCCGCCGGATTCGGGTTGCACATCACGTTGCGGTTGACGTCCCCGCAGGCCGCGATCGTGTCCAGCAGCACCTTGTCCATCTCCTGGATCGCCGGCTTCAGATTCCATTTCAGTACACCGTGCAATTGAAAAGCCTGCCGCGTCGTCAGCTTCAGCGTCCCGTTTGCGTACTTGTCCGCTATGTGGTCCATGTTCAACCACTGCTCCGACGTCGCCACCCCACCGGGAACCCGCACCCGCACCATGAAACTGTAGGCCTTGTCCAGCTTCTTCTTCCGCCGCTCCGCCCGTTCGTCCCGGTCGTCCTGCAGGTAGATGCCGTGGAACTTCGTCAATTGCGAATCCTCCGCCGAAACCGCCCCGCTGATGCGGTCGGCAAGGCTCGCCGCCAGTTCGCCCCGAAGGTACCCGCTCGCTTCCTTGATCCCTTCGTTCTTGTGCAGGGCCGGACCTTCGGACCGGGCAGACTTGTCGGAATTCTCAGCCTTCATGCTTTAAAAAATGGTTCATTGGGTCAATTAGTAAAGATAAAAGGGCGGATTTTCTGCCCGGACCGTGTTCAGTCGGCGGATCGTTCGATGGGCCGGTGGCCGGGGAGAAGGCGTTCGACGGTCTTGGCGAGGAGGTCGAACTCGAGGTTGAGAAGGGAGCCGGGCTGGAGAGAGTGGAGATTGGTGACGGCGAGGGTATGGGGAATGAGCCAGACCGCGAAACCGGTTTCATCGACCTCGGCGACGGTGAGGGAGACCCCGTTGAGGGCGACGGAACCCTTGTAGACGAGGTAGCGCATGAATTCGGCGGGCGGCTCGACGCGCAGGTAGAGGTCACTTCCACGGAATTCGGCGTGGGATACGGAACCGGTGGCGTCGATGTGGCCGGTGACGAAATGGCCGCCGATCTTGCCGTTGAAGCGCAGGGAGGACTCGAGATTAACGAGATCCCCGGAGGCAACGTCGCGGAAGGAGGTCAGGCGGACGGATTCCTCGAGGAGGTCGAAGCGGAGGGATTGCCCGTCAAACTCGACGACGGTGAGGCAGCAGCCGTTGACGGCGATGGAATCCCCGATGGCGAGGTCGCCAAGGACCCGGTCGGCCCCGACGGTCAACCGATAAGCGGCGGCCTCCTTTGCGAAGGAAAGGACGGTGCCGGTTTCTTCAACGATGCCGGTAAACATAAGCCGAAAGGATGGGCGCTCCAGAGGGGAAAGGTCGAGACTGGAGAGCTGAAAAACCGAAAACCGTGGATGGCAAGCCGGGGATGCGGCGATTCGGACGGCTCATGATTGCGGCACGACGGGCCTCGGGGCGGACGGTTGGCCGATGAACTGAAGGGAGCGTGCGGTGACGAACCCGCCGAGGAGGAACATGGCGAAGGCGATGGAACCAAGAAGGGAGGTAAGGCCGTTGTCCAAGGCCATGAGGGCGAGGGCGGAGAGGGGCATCCCCACCATTACGGCGGTCGCGGGGATGACAAACCCGTAGCGCAGCTGCCGCGCCTTGAGGTAGACGAGCAGGGTGAGCAGGGCGAGGGCGGCCATGAGCTGGTTGGTGGCGCCGAAGAGCGGCCAGATGGCTTTCCATGCCGGCTGGCCGTCGATGGTCTGGAAGGCAGCGAGGCCGGGAAGGACAAGCACGGCGGCGGTCCCGGCAAAGCGCGTGAGCCGGTCCCTGCGCCCGAGGCATTCCTCGAGGAGAAAGCGGCTCAAACGCGTGCAGGTGTCGAGGGTGGTGAGCAGGAAGGTGCTGACGGCGAGGAGGGTGAATTCGACCCCGAGGCTCTCGGGCAGGCCCAGTGTGGACATGAAGCGGCCGGCGCCGTTCGCGAAAATGGCCACTGGCGTGCCGGCGGCGGCGCGTTCTTCCACGGTGAGGATGGCGATCGTGCCGAGGGCGAAGACCGCGACCACGCCTTCGACGAGCATGGCCCCGTAGTTGACCCGGCGCAGGTCCCGTTCCGAGTTCAACTGCTTGGAGGTGGTTCCGCTGCTGACGATGGAATGGAATCCGCTGCAGGCGCCGCAGGCCACGGTGATGAAAAGGATGGGGGCGAGGGCGCCCGCCTCGGGGTGGTGCCAGCCGGTGAAGGCCTCGAGCCGTAGCGACTCGCCCGCGACAAAAACTCCGGCGATACCCGCGATCAGGAGGGCGTAGAGAAAGGTGGAGGAAAGGAAATCGCGCGGCTGCAGCAGCACCTGGACGGGCAGGGTGGCGGCGACGAGGCAGTACCCGAGGATGAGCACTACCCAAAGCTCTTTGTCGAAACCCGACGCAGGAATGGCGTGGCCGATGGCGAGCCCCGCGAAGGTGAGGGGAATGAAGACGGCCATGGCGAGGGGGAAGCGGCCCGGGAACCGCCGCAGGGTCAGCCCGAAGAGGACGGCGGCGAGGATGAACCAGCCGGAAGAAGTGGCCACCGACGGCTGCGTCGCGAAGGTGCTCGCCGTCAGGTCAAGGAAAACGATGATGACGTAAATCAGCGCGAGGAGGACGAAGACGGCAAAGAGCCGCCCGGTCGTCTTTCCGACGATCCCGGCCATGGCATCGGCGATGGACTTTCCTTTTGTGCGGACGGAGATAAAGGCCGCTCCGTAATCGTGCAACCCGCCGACGAAGGCGGCCCCGAGGAGAATCCAGAGGTAGGTCGGTCCCCAGCCGAAATACATCGCGGCGAGGATGGGCCCGACGATGGGGCCGGCGCCCGCGATGGAGGAAAAATGGTGGCCGAAGAGCACGGGCGTGCGCGTGGGGACAAAATCAACGCCGTCCGCCTGCTCATGCGCGGGCGTGGGCCGCTCAGCATCACATCCGCAGCGTCGGTCGAGAAAGTGCCCGTACCAGCGGTAGGCGAAAAAGAAGAAAACGATGGAGAAGAGGAGAAGGAGAGTGAACATGGGGCCGGAGTACGTTTTTAACGCGCGGCCCCGGTGTCAAAGCGAAGAATCCCCATCGCCCTGCGAAGGCGGTCGGCCGCGACGGCATGATCGTGGAGGGCGCGGATCTCGTTGGTGCGCGCTTCCGTGAGGGCGACCTGCGCCTCGAGAACATCCAGCTGAATGGCGTTGCCAACGGCGAAGCGGTCCTCGGCAAGTTCCAGGGCCTCTTCCGCCTGCTCCACCACTTTGCGACTGGCATCAACCAACTCGGTGGCCTCCTTGACGGAAGAGAGGGCGCGGCGGACTTCGGAAGCGACGCGTAGGTCCAGTTCCTCGAGGGACAACTCGCTTTCCCGCACAGCGGCCAAGGCACTCCTCACCTCCCCCTCGGTCCCGTTCCAATCCCAGAGGTTCCAGGAACCCTGCACGCCGACGGACCAGCCCTGGACCGTATCATCCAGCTGGTCGCTGAAGGAGGATTTCTGAATGCCGTAGCCGGCGGTGATATTCAGCACAGGGCGTCGGCCTGCCTTCGCCGCCGTGACCCCGGATTCGGCGGCTTCCCGGCGCTTCTCGAGGGCGCGGTATTCCGGACGCTGCGAGCGGGCGGTGGAAAGGGCCTCCCGCAGGTTGATCCCCATGGCGGAGAATTCCAACTGACCCTCGATTTCCGGAAGCGAGCGGCCGGGGTCGGGAAGACCGACGGCGTTGAGAAGGTCGATGATGGAGAGGCGGAAATCGTTTTTCGCCCGGATCAGGGAGGGTCGAGCATTGGCAAGGGCCACCTCCGCCTGCAGGACCTCGAAGCGGGAAATGGTGCCGGCCTCGAAGCGCTGCCGGGTGTTCGCCAGCTGCTGCTGGCGCAGGTTCACGGAGCGTTGCTGCACCTCGACCTGTTCCCGTCGCAGGAGCACGGTGAACCATGCTTCCCTCACCGCGAGGAGGGCATCGCGACGAGCCGTCGCCAATTCGGCCGCGGCGGCGGCTTCCCGTGCGGTGCTTCCCTCCACATCGGCCTTGATGGCGCCGCCGGTGTAAAGCGGTTGCGTGGCGGTGACCTCCGCGTTCCATGATTCGGTGTCGCCGAAGGTCTGCCCGCCGAAGGACTCGAGCCGGTTATCGTCAAGGCGGGTGTACTGCGCCGACAGGTCCACGCCGGGCAGGCGCCGGGACCTTGCGGAAAGCCTGCCTCCTTCGGCCTGGGCGAGGCGGGTCTCGGCCTTGCGGATATTGTAGTTGTTTTCCATGGCAAGGCGCAGCACCGTGGCCTCATCAAGGACGGCGGGGGTCGCGGTCGCCGCCGTTCCGCACAGGAAGCCGGAGAAGAGCAAAGCGGCGAGGAACATTCGGGCGGAGGAGAGGTTCATCTTGGAATATCGGGTTGTCGGAAAATCCGGATACATTGATATTTTCAAAGCCCCTGGATCGGCTTGCCCTTTCCGTGGAGTACTTCGGATTCGCGCAGCTCTCCTTCGCCCTCGCCGCGGTCCTTCGCGA
Source organism: Verrucomicrobiota bacterium (assembly GCA_009908535.1). Lineage (GTDB taxonomy): Bacteria > Verrucomicrobiota > Verrucomicrobiia > Opitutales > Oceanipulchritudinaceae > Oceanipulchritudo. The sequence continues at coordinate 7,919 of JAAAOD010000259.1, read as the reverse complement.
TGAGCATGTAGATGGACGGGACGACGAAGAGGGTGAAGACGGTGCCGATGGACATGCCCATGACAATGATCAGGCCGATGCTGTTGCGGGCCTCCGCGCCCGCCCCGGTGACAAGGACCAGCGGCAAGTGGCCGAAGACGGTCGCCATCGTCGTCATAAGGACAGGACGGAGGCGGATGCGGGCGGCTTGCTGGATCGCCTCCAGCTTCGTCCGGCCCTTGCGCTGCAGCATGTTGGCGAACTCGACGATGAGGATACCGTTCTTGGAAATGAGGCCGACAAGGGTGACCAGCCCGACCTGCGAATAGATGTTGAGGGTCGTCGTCCACCCGTCCGTCCAGAAGGACAGGTTCGGGTTCGGCATTTTCAGGAAGGTGAAAACGAGCGCCCCGAAAAGGGCGAGGGGAGCCGAGCCGAGAAGGATGATGAACGGGTCGCGGAAGGAATTGAACTGGGCGGCAAGGACGAGGAAAATGAGAATTCCGGCGAGGGCGAAAGTGACGAGGAAACGGTTGCCTTCCTCCTTCAGCTGGCGGGATTCGCCCGTGTAATCGAGCACGTAGCCTCGGGGCAGCAGGGTCTCGGCCTCCTTTTCGAGAAAGGCCAGGGCCTCTTCGAGCGGCGCCATGGGGACGCCGCTCAGCTTGACCGCGTTCAACTGCTGGAAGCGGTTCAGGGAGCGCGGCTGGGTCCGCGTACTCAGGCTGGCGATGGAGTGCAGGGGAATAAGCTCGTCCTCGGGTCCGGTGAGGCGGATATCGAGAAGCTGTTCCGCGTTGAGGCGTTCCAGCCGGGTGACCTGCGGAATGACTTTGTAACTACGCCCGTCGATGTTGAAGCGGTTGACGAAATTGCCCCCGACCATGGCGGCGACATCGCGGCCTACCGTGGCGAGGTCGAGTCCGAGGGCCGCCACCTTGTCCCGGTCGAAGACGATCTCTGTCAGCGGCAGGTCGATCTTCGTATCGATGATGGGGGGGAAGGCGAAAAGGCCGCTTTGCGCGGCCCGCGCCTTCAGTTCCTCGACAAAATCAAGGATCTTTTCCGGTTCATCAGTGGAGCTGACGATGAATTCGACCGGGAAGGTTCCCCCGCCGGGGAGGGCCGGGGGCAGGACCGGAAACTGGTTGATCGAAGGAAGGGTGGAAAGCTTCTGCTGTACCTCGGGTTGAATCTCGAAAACGGTGCGTTCCCGTTCGCCCCACGGCTTCACGACGAGTCCGCCGAAGCCTCCCGTCGGGAAGGTGATCTGGAAAGTGTAGTCCATCTCGGGAATGGATTCGAAGACATCGAAAGCAGCCCGCGTGGCGGCGCTGTTGGCTTCGAGGGTGCTGTTGGCCGGCGATTCGACAATGCCGAAGATGACGCCCTGGTCCTCGGTCGGGGCCAGTTCCTTCGCCGATTGCTGGTACATGACGACCGCCATGATCATGACTCCGATCCAGAAAAGGTAGACTGCGGGCCGGTACTGCAGCGTATGGTCGAGAATCTTCCCGTATATCCGGCGAAGCCGATCAAAGCCCTGGTTGATGTGGCGGGGCAGCCAGTGGTCGGCTTCCTCCCTTTTCAGAAGACGCGACGACATGACCGGGGACAAGGTCAAGGCGACCATCCCGGAGATGGCCACCGCGCCGGCAAGAGTGAAGGCGAACTCCCGAAAGAGCGAACCGGTCAAGCCGCCCTGAAAACCGATCGGAGCGTAGACCGCGACAAGGGTGATTGTCATCGCAATGATCGGACCGACCAGTTCCCGCGCCCCCAGCAGGGCCGCGTCGAGCGGTTTGTAGCCTTCGCGCAGATGGCGTTCGACATTCTCGACGACGACGATGGCATCGTCGACTACCAGCCCCACCGCAAGCACGACCGCGAGCAGGGTCAGCAGGTTGATGGTGAATCCGAAGAGCTGGGCGAGGAAAACCGCCCCGATGAGGGAAATCGGGATGGCCACGACCGGAACAAGGACGGACCGGACCGAACCAAGAAAGAGGAAGATTACGACAACGACGATGAGAAGCGTTTCCGTGAGGGTCTGCACCACCTCGCGGATGGCATCATTGATATAGTCGGTGGCGTCGTAGGCGACCCGCGCGCGCAGGTCGCTCGGGAGGTCATCCTTCAACTGCTCGATCTCCGCCCGCACCCCCTCAATGACATCGATCGAATTGGCATCGGGGAGGGGCCAAATCCCCATGAAGACAGCGGTTTCCCCGGTAAAGCGGACCTCGTTGTCGTAGTTTTCCGCCCCCAGGACGACTCGGGCGACATCGCCAAGGCGCACCAGGGTATCCCCGGACTGTTTCACGACAAGCTCCTGGAAATCCTTTACGGAAGTGAGGTCGGTATTGGCGGAGAGGTTGACCTGGACCATAGCCCCCTTGGTCTGCCCCGGAGCGGAGAGGTAATTGTTTTGCGCAAGCGCCTGCCGCACCATGGAGGGGCTGATGCCGAGAGCGGCCATCTTTTCGGGCTGCATCCAGATGCGCATGGCAAAGGTTCGCCCCCCGAGGATGTCCGCCCGTTGCACGCCCGGCACCGCCGTCAGCGTGGGCTGCACGACGCGGACCAGGTAGTCGGTAATTTCGTTCGGCTGGAGCTTGTTGGAGGCGAAACTCAGGTAAGCAGAGGCGAATTCCGAATCCGCGGTCTCAATGTTGATGGTCGGTACCTCCGCTTCGGGAGGCAGATCATTGCGGACCTGGTCGACCTTGGCACTGATTTCAGCGAGGGCGTCATTGGCATCATAGTTCGTCTCGAGACGGGCAGTGATGGTGGACAGGCCCTGCTCGCTGGAGGACTGTACGTAATCGATTCCGGCGGCCGAGGCGACGGCCCGCTCCAGCGGAACGGTGATGAATCCACGGACAAGGTCGGCATCTGCACCGATATAGATGGTCCGCACGATCACGGAAGCGTTTTCGCTTTCCGGGTACTGGCGCACGGTCAGGGACCGTACCGCCTGAAGGCCGGCGATGATGATGATGAGATTGAGAACAACGGCGAGGACCGGTCGCCGAATAAATAGATCGGTGATTTTCATGTCGTGGCGGGCAAGCGTGGGAAGGCTTACCGTTCAGGGGGAGAGGGCGACAGTTCGGGTTCGAGGGTTCCCCGATCACTCAGGCGGACGGGATCCCCGTCCTTCAGCTTGAAGGCGCCAGCGCTGACGATCTTCTCATTTCCTTCCAGTCCCCGGGTGATTTCGATGAAGTCTCCCCGCGCTTCCCCCAGGCGGACCACATTCTGCCGGGCGACGGGAAATCCTTCGCCGTCCCCGGGATCCTCCAGAACGAAGACGGTGTCGCCGTAGGTCGCATTGAGGATGGCACTTTGCGGGACGTAAACCACCGGACGTTTCCGGGGAAGAAGGGCGGAAACCTCGGCAAACATGCCGGGTCGCAAGGCTTCCTCGGGGTTTTCAAACACCGCCTGCAAGGTCACGGAGCGGGTGAGGCGGCTGACCTCCGGCTCCACAGCGCTCAGCGTTCCCGTGAAGACGCGGTCCGGAAAGGTATCGACCCGTGCCTCGACCGTCATCCCCCCGGATATCCGGTTCAGCTGGTTCTGGGGAACATCAAATTCAAGGTACAGCCGGCGCGTGTCCTGGAGGGATACGATTTCCTGACCCGGGCTGATGAACTGGCCGACACTGATGCGGCGGATGCCCAGGCGGCCCGCGAAAGGTGCGCGGATCGTGCGCTTGGCGATGACGGCCTTCAGATTGGCCACCTGGGCGGTGGCTTCGTCGAAGGAGGCCATGGCGGCGTCCAGCTCCGCATCCGACACATTGTTGTTTTCATGAAGCTGGCGTGTGCGCTTGAGGTTGCTTTGCGCCAGTTTCCTCCCGGCGAGGGCGGCCTGCAACTGGGCCTCCTGCACTTCCGTGTCGAGACGCACAAGGACGGCGTCTTCCTTTACCACTTCTCCCGGCGCAAAAAGGATCTCGCGGACGACCCCCTGGGTTTCCGACCGCAAGGTCGTTCCCTCGATGGCACGGAAGGAGCCCACGCTCCTGATTTCCTGCTGCCATTGGCCGGTGCGGACGTCGCCGTCGCTGACGGTCACGGGTTGGGGCCCGGCCTGGGCTCCGGCCTCCATCATGGCCTGGATCTGGAGGAATTTGATTCCCGCGAGAACGCCGAAAATTAAAAGGAGGGCCAGGACGGCCAATGCGATGCGTTTTTTCATAAGGCAAGCGCTTAATAGATACGCGTGAGAGGGTCTTCCGCAATCAGGAAGAAAAAAAGCATCTCTAATAAGATGCCGGGAATCCGAGGAAGGAAGCAGGGTTTTTCCTTTTCACCCGTATCGTCAAGACTTCCTTCTGTTACAAAATCACCTCCTTCAGGGTGCCTCTACGGTTCTGATCTGCAGGAGGGCGGCAGTCCGGACCCGGAAAGCCTCTGGGCGAAGGGAGCGTTCTTCATAGACATCCAGGGTTCAGGAGGAGAGGAATAGGGGAAACGCAAATGAACGCTTCCTGCGCCAACGCCGCTTCCGGGCAGGCCCGTTACCGGAAGCTGAAAGATTACTGGAACGAGGTTGAGGGCGGCCGGGTCCAGAAAATCAGCCTGCATGCGGGCTGCAGCTGCCCGAACCGGGACGGGACCCTCGGCAGCGGGGGTTGTCTTTACTGCTCCAACGAGGCCTTTACCCCCGCTTATTGCCGCGGGGCCACGACCATGGAAGAACAGATCCGGGAAGGCATTGCTTTCCAGCAACGACGCTATCCCAGGGCGGTCGGCTTTCTTGGATACCTGCAGGCCTATACGAATACCTACGGAAACGAGGAAGTCCTCGAGGAGATTTATCGCATCGTTCTCGCAGAGCCGCGCCTGTGTGGAATCGTCATCGGCACGCGGCCGGATTGCCTGCCGGATCGTTTGCTGGACTGGCTGGGGGAAGCGGCCCAGCACCATGGCAAGCACCTCTATTTCGAAATCGGGGTCGAGAGCTTTTCCGATACCATTCTGCGGGCCATGAACCGCGGCCACACCTTCGCCCAGTCGGAAGAGGCCCTTCGCCGCTTGGCGGAGAGGGGATTCCGGACCGGAGCGCACTTTCTGGTCGGCTTTCCCGGGGAGACCTGGCACAGCTTTTTCGAGCAGGTGGACCTTCTCAACGCGCTTCCCCTGCACAGCGTGAAAGTGCACCAGTTGCAGATTTACCGGGATACGCCTCTTGCCGAGTGGTGGCACCGGAGGCCCGGGGATTTTTCCTTTCCGGAAAAAGAGGCTTACTTTGCCGCCGCCGCGCGATGGCTGGAGCGAGTGCGCCCGGGCCTCTTCATCGACCGCCTTTTCGGGGATGCCCCGCGCCGGTTCACCGAACGCGGCGGCTGGAACGAGCGTCTTGATTCTATTGTTGCCCAGTTTGACGCGTATCTGGAAACCCACGACATCCGCCAAGGGCGAAAAGCGTACAGCCCTGCCCGTAGCATCGGTTAGGGGTAGCATCGGCCGGTTAGGCCGATGACGGTGGCGCTGGTCATCGATCTAGCCGATCGATGCTACGGCTCTGATCGATGCTACGGACCGGTCCCTCAGGTCGCCTTGTGCACCGTGATCTGCTGGAAGGGAATGGTGAGCTGGTGGCGGTTGCAGGCCTCGACGAGGAGGCGCTGGAGGCCGAGGCTCACCTCGCGATGCTGCGCGGCGGCGGCCCCCTCGAGGTCCACCTCGACCTCAAAGTCGAGAGAGCTGGCGCCGGCGGCGGCAAAGCGCACGTTGAGTGCCCGGATGAATTCCGGTTTGACGAATTCGGTAAGGCCGTTGCGCACCGCCTCTTCGAGTTGTTCGCGCACCGTGGTCGTCACTTCCCCCTGGTGGGCGTAGTCGACGCCAAAGCGGCTGACGATGCGGAACCCGTTGCGCGAAAGATTGCGGGGCCGCTGTTCAAGGAAATCCGGAGTGGAGAAAGTCACGAGGGCGCCGCCCCATTCGCGCAGGGTGACCATGCCCGGATTCTGGGAAATGGATTCCCCGATGGTGCCGTCCGCCAACTCGACCCATTCGCCGCGACGCATCGGAAAGGCCGGCTCTTCGGCGCACCAGGGACGCGAGTGCAGCCCGACAAGGTGGCGCACAGGCAGCTGCTGACGGGCGTCGTCGAGGTCGCGGTTTTCAAGGATGCAGGCAAAGCCGAGCGAAGTGACATTCCAGGGGACCCCGTCGAATTCGATCCGCTGTTGTTCCCGCACCATGCCGATGTTGAGGATGAGTTTCAGGGACTCGATGAACTGGGGAATGACGCGGATGCCGGCCCAGGCCGCGCCGATGAGGAAAATGAGGACGATCCCGAGTAGGAAAAGGTCGCCTGCGGCGGAAAAGGTGATAAGAAGCGCCGCGATCGCCCCGATGACGCTGAGCAGGTTGGTGGTGAGAAGGAAAAGGCGGCTGGCGAAGGAACGGGAGCTTGTCGGTGGCCGGGCCTTACGGAGGAGGAAAAGCAGGAGACGGACGCCCAGAAAGACCGCGGAGGCGGCAAGGATGCCGAGAAGAAGGTTCAGGCCCCTTTCGGCGAGAAAATCGCGGATGAAGGAGGTCGTTCCCCCGATTACGCCGGGATGGGTGGATTGGAATTCCTCCAGTTGCAGCCTGGCCGCCCGCTCCCGGTTCTCGGCAAGGACGAGGCGGTCCCGCCACCGTTCCTGCTGGGCCCGCAAGGCCTGCGACAGCTCTGCATCCTGCGCCTCTTCGATCGTTTTGCCGAGCCGGTCAAGGGCTTCCCGGGCAACCCGGGCCCTTTCCCCGAAAAGGGCGATTTCCTCTTCAAGCTCTGCCCGTTTACGCGAATCCGCGGTCGCTTCTTCAACTTCATCGAGAACCGGCTCGAGGATTTTCCCGAGGGTTTTCTCCCACGAAAAACTTTCCTCCTGTTTTGTAACAAAGAGACTGTCATCGACACCGGCGGCGGATTCCTGAAAACGCGCCTGGATTTCCTCGAGCCTTTCCCTGCTTTCCTCCAGCCGGCTGCGGAGTTGTTCCCTGACCGGTTCGGTGGTGGCGGCCTCCAGCTCGGAACGGATCCGGTCGACCTCGGCCTCCCTCTTTTCCACGGCGGTCAGCAGGGATTGCAAGGCTTCCAGGCGGCCGGGGTTCGTCTCTTTGTCCTGGGCCGACAATCCAAGGACAAGAAAGCAGCATCCGAGGAATAAAAGCAGGTGTTTGGAAAAAGCGCGCATGGGCTTTAAAATACTAAGGCCCCGGGCAAAGATTCTTGTCAACCCGGTTCCTTCCGGATTGGAAGAACGTTCACTTCTCTGATCGCTTCATGACATCGCATCCCGAAAACCGCCGCAAGGGCCGCTGGTGGCGCTGGCCCCTCATGGCCCTCCTCAGCCTCGGACTCCTCTATCTGCTCCTTGGTTTTGTTCTTCTACCCTTGACGGCTAAGCTGATGGGGCCGGGCCTCGCCCGGGACCACCTCCGCGGAGAGGTTTCGGTTGGGGCGGTCTGGGTGAATCCGCTGACCTTTGTCATCTCCGTGAAAAACTTCGCCTGGACGGACGGGGAAGGTGGGGAACTGGCCAGCTTCGAGCATTTCCGCGTGAACGCGGATCCCCTTGGCAGCCTCTTTTCCGGCGAGTGGCAGGTCCGCGAAATCGCCCTGCGCAACGCCTCCGTTGACGTCCATATCGACGAGGAGGGCCGCATCAACCTTGCCGAGGCCGTGGTCGAAAAGACGGAGACGCCGCCGTCCGAGGAATCAACCCCGGAAGCGGGCTTTTCCATCCCCGCGCTCTGGCTGGGCGAACTCTCCGTCGAGGGACTTGCGGTCCGCCTCACCGATCTCACCCGCCCGGAACCGTTTGAGAAGGTGCTCGCGCCCATCCATTTTCGTATCGAAAATTTCCATACAAAGCAGGATGCGGACAACCGGTACGCCTTTTCAGCCCGGACAAGGGAAGAGGAAGAAATCAA
>JAAAOD010000082.1 GCA_009908535.1 Verrucomicrobiota bacterium | reverse complement strand
CGGTGCCGGCAAGCCGGAGGAAGCGGGGGAGATGCTGCGGCGGGGACTGTTTCTCGGACTCGTTTCCGGCCTGCTCATGTTCGGCCTTTTATGGGCCTCGTTTCCGCTTCTGGGTTATCTCGGGCAACCGCCGGACGTCATTACGGAAGCGAAGCCCTACCTTTTCCTGACCGCCGCTTCGCTGCCCTTCATCATGGGGACGATCGCCTTCAAGAATTTTTCGGAGGGCCAGGACCGCCCGTGGCCGGCCTTGTGGGCGGGCCTGATCGGAGTGCTGCTGAACATCTTCCTCAACTGGGTTTTGATCTACGGGAACCTTGGCGCGCCGCGGCTGGAACTGGAGGGCGCGGGCTGGGCGACGCTGGCCAGCCGGATCTTCACCGTGGCGCTGCTGGTGGCATGGCTGCGCCTGGACAGGCGGTTCGTCCCCAGCTGGCCGCGCCGGTGGCTGGCCGCCATCCCGTGGAGCGGCCTCGTCAGCATGATCAAACTGGGATTCCCGGTCGGCCTGCAGATTTTCATGGAAGTCAGCGCTTTCGCCGGGACGACGCTTCTCATGGGCTGGCTCGGGGTGGTGCAGATCGCCGGTCACCAGATCGCGCTCACCTGCGCCGCCACCACCTTCATGATCCCGATGGGCATCTCCCTCGCCGTGGCCATCCGCGTCGGGCATGTGCTCGGAGCCGGTCAGCCGGAGCGGGCGCGCACCATCGGGTTTGGGGCGCTGGGGCTGGTTCTGCTGATCATGGGCACCTTCGCGCTCATCTTCATTTTCCTGAACGACGGCATCGCCGCGCTCTTCACGCACGAGGCGGAAACGATCGCCATGGCGGCGGCGCTGCTTGTCATCGCGGGCTTTTTCCAGCTCTTCGACGGGGCCCAGGTCATCGCCATCGGGGCGTTGCGCGGGGCCAAGGATGTCACTTTCCCGACATGGATTATATTCGGCGCCTACTGGGTGCTCGCCCTTCCCGTCGGCAGCCTCCTCGCCTTCCAGACGGACCTGGGGGCACGGGGCCTCTGGATCGGGCTGGCTGTCGGCCTCGGCACCGCGGCCGTCGGGCTGAACATCCGCTTCGCGCGGGCGACGTGACGCGGGGACGGGGACAAGCCCCGGCCCTGCGGAAGACCGGCGGCGTTGCCGATGTGTAGGGCCCCGCCTTGCGCGGGAGCCCGGTCGCCTCGGGGGGCGCTGTCGGCGCGGGGACAAGCCCCGGCCCTACGAGCTACGAGCTTGCCGGCCCTGCAACGAAACCGCAGGGCGCGCTCAAACAAAACCATTCATAACGGCGAGGGCCGGGAGTTCAGCGGGCCGATTCTTCGTGGCCCTTCGCGGCCTTTCTGGTACCTTCCCATTTCTCAACTTCCCAACCATGGCCATGAAACTTTTCCTTCTCCGACACGCCCCCGCCGAACCGGGCTCTCCGGATGCGGACCGGCCGCTCAGCCCGGCCGGCCATCGTATGGCGCAGCAGCTGGCCGCCTTCCTGAAAGGCAAGCGCTACTTCTCCTTCACCCAGGTCTGGTGCAGTCCCTACCGGCGGGCCCGCGAAACCCTCGATCCGCTCATCGCCCACGGATTGTCCCGGACGCAGGTGCAGTACCGTGAGGACCTGCTGCCCGGCAGCGATATCGCGGAGATCCTTCCGGAAATCCACCGCATGCGCAAAGGACTGCTCATCGTCGGGCACAATCCCCACCTCGCCACCCTCGCGCGTTACCTTTCCGGACTCGACTCACCACAGGCCCCGCTTTCTTTCAAGAAGGGCGCCGTCTGGGTCTTCAAGCAGGAGCCTCTCGCGGCCTCCGGGTTCAGCCTCGCCGCCGCTCTTCCGCCCGCCGCCCTGGGGCTCAAGGGGTGAGGAAAAGAAGCGCCGCGTGCACGATGGCATGGCGGATGCCTCCGTGGAGGGCGTTTGTCCGCACCTCCGGTAGCAGCATTTTCACGACATCAAAGGATTCGTGACCCTCCGGCGCGCCGCCGTCGCGGTAGGTCGCCTCCGGGAAGAAGACAAAGTGGCACCGGTTGCGTTGCAGGGCAGGGTTCGGTTCCACCGTTCCCAAGAGGCGACCCTCCCCGCCTTCGTAGCCGCTTTCCTCATACAATTCGCGGCGCGCCGCCGCGACCGGATCCTCTCCCGGATCGACGACCCCGGCGGGAAACTCGAGGGACATTTCCCCGCTGCCGAAGCGGAACTGCCGGACGAGAATGTAGCGGTCGTCGGGTGTCTTCGCGAGTGCCACCGCCCAGTCGCCGACATCGATGATGAAAAACTCCCCTTCGCGGCCGCCGGCCTCCGCCTTCTCAAGCCAGCGTTCCTTCAGAATCCGGTACACACGGCAGTCCGCGTGCGGAGCGCTCTCCCGCCGTTCCCAATCGTAGGCCGGCATCAGTCCTGCGGGATAACAATCCGCTGCCCGACCTGCAGGGCACGGGGATTCACCGTCGGGTTGGCGTTGAGCAGCTCGGAAAGACCGACCCCATATTCGCGGGCAATCTTGCTGAAGGTGTCGCCGGGCTCGATACGGTGCACGCCTTTTTCCGCAACGGTCCTTTCCTCCCCCGCTTCCTCCGCTTCCCCGTCCACTGCTTCCGCCGGCGGATCAAGGGGCTCTTCATCCGTGACGACGGAGGGCGCAGGGGCCGGCGCCGGACGTTTCGCGATCCGCTCGGCCAGCTCGCCCACGCGCTGGGTCAATTCATTGATACCCGAACGATTGGACCGGACGTCCTCCATCACCGCGTCGAAGCCTTCCCGGGTCCGCTTCTGCAACTGCTGATCCGTATGGCGAAGCTTCACGAACTCCTCGCCCAGTTTTTCGAGACGACCGTTCAGGTCCTCCACCGCCGCTTCCAGCTGAGGGGTCTTGTCCGGTGCCTCGGCCAGTCGCTGTTCCAGCTGCCGGACGTTGCGCTCGGCCTGATTCGCCATCACGATTCCTGTAATCCCTACCGCGATCCCCACCACGGCAAGGAGTACCGCCACGAGCAGGCTCTTGCCCGTTACCGGACCGGCGCCGCTGTCCCCTTCTAACTCGTCATCAAAGCCGTCCATATGCCCCGCAAGGGTAGAATCCGCTTCCCCACTGGCAAGCGCCAATGCGGCAACGAGGCTCGTGGAGCCGGAGCTTGTCCCCGCGCCCCTTCTGCCAGTGCTTTTTTTTCCTTGCCGTCCGCAGGGCTCCCCTTCTCGATTTCACCTTCCTTTGGGCCGGACTAGCTCAATTGGTAGAGCAGCGGACTCTTAATCCGTTGGTTCAGGGTTCGAGTCCCTGGTCCGGTACCATTTCTTTTTTGCTTCGCCGGACCCCCGGCACCCCCGGCCAGCTTAGCTCAGTTGGTAGAGCAGACGCCTTGTAAGCGTCAGGTCGCCGGTTCGAGTCCGGCAGCTGGCTCCATGCCTCAATCCG
>JAAAOD010000049.1 GCA_009908535.1 Verrucomicrobiota bacterium | reverse complement strand
GTATCATCAAAGAGCATCCCCTGCTCCCAGTCCGGATAGAGCCGGGTGAGCCGGACGTGGATCTGGTTGAGCCGCACCCGCCGCCGCCATGCCTTGCCGAGAAGCACGCGCAGTTGCGGAAGGAAGACCGCGTCGAGATTTTCCGGCTCGCCGAGATTCATGGAGGCGCTGGCCTTTTCGTAATCGCTGTAGCGAATGCCCACTTCCAGCCCGCGCGCCCGCTGGCGAGCCTTGCGCAGGCGAACCAGCTGCGCCCGCAAGAGCCGCTGGACTTCTCGCCGTACGGTGTCTTCGCAGCCGCATTCCTCCGAAAAGGTCGTCTGACCGCCAAAGGATTGCGGCGGAGGTGCCTCCCGCAGGACCGGTTCCTCATCCTCGCCGCGCGCCAGTTCCAGCATGGCACCGGTGCGCGCGCCCAGGATCGGATAGAGCAGATCGGCCCCGCCGCGGACGAGGTCGCCAATCCGGCGGAGACCGATCGCCTGCAGCCGCCCTTCCGCCGCCGGCCCGATGCCCGGCAGAAGGCGCAGGGGCAGGTACTCGAGATAAGCCGCCTCGTTGCCGGGAGGCACGACCGCGAAGCCATGCGGCTTGTGCGCCTTGCCGGCGATCTGCGCGACCCGCTTGCGCGCCGAAAGGCCGCAGGAAACGGTGATCTTCATGCCCTCGTGCACCTCGCGATCAAACTGTCGCAACAGGGTGACCGCCCGGTCCGCGGTTTCCGTCCGGCCCCGCAGGTCAAGGTAGCCCTCGTCGATCGACATCCGTTCCACCTCCGGCGTCAGGTCCTCGCACAGGTCGAACATGCGGTCGCTGAAGCGCTCGTAGAGCTCGAAATGGCCGCGGACGACGACCAGATCCGGGCAGCATTGCAGGGCCTTGCGCGTGGGCATGGCCCCGTGCACGCCGTGGGCCCGGGCCTCGTAACTGGCCGAACAGACGACCCCGCGCCGGCTGCCGCCCACCGCGACCGGCCGCCCGCGCAGCCGCCGGTCCGCTGCCTGCTCCACCGAGGCGAAAAACGCGTCCGCATCAAAATGTGCCAGAAGAGCCATAAAGGAGTGTGTACATTTGTACAGTATTTCCCGGAACGCAAGCCCGACAGCCCAACCTGATTTTATAAAAAAGGGTTGGCAGAAAGGCGTGGCTTTGGCCACCTTTCCAACGTGATGGATAAAGATCTCTTACAGAATGCCGCGACGCAGGCGCGCGGCCTTGCCATTGACGCCGTGCACAAGGCCGGGATCGGCCACCTTGGCCTTCCGCTGGGCTGTGCGGAACTCGGGGCGGTGCTTTTCAGTGAAAGCCTTTCCCTCAATCCCGACCAGCCGCGCTGGGTCAACCGGGACCGTTTCGTTCTCTCCGCCGGTCACGGCAGCATGTTTCTGTACGCGTGGCTGCACATCAGCGGCTTCGACCTTCCGATGGAGGAAATCAAGAACTTCCGGCAGCTGCATTCCATGACGCCGGGCCACCCGGAATTCGGGGATACGCCGGGCGTGGAATCCACCACCGGCCCGCTCGGACAGGGCGTCGGCAACGCCGTCGGCATGGCCGTTTCGCAGAAGATGGCCATGCACCGCTTCAACACGGCGGAGCACACCATTCTCGACAACCACATTGTCTGCCTCGCCGGCGACGGATGCCTGCAGGAAGGCGTGGCCATGGAAGCCAGCGCCTTTGCCGGGCACTTCGGCCTCGATAATTTCATTCTCCTCTACGACAGCAACGACGTCACCCTCGACGAACAGGCCAAGGAGACGCAGAGCGAGGACACCGCCGCGCGGTATCGGGCCATTGGCTACGACGTCTGGACCGTGGAGGACGGTCATGACATGGAAGCCATCGCCAAAGCGGTCGCCGAAGCCAAGGCCGCCGACAACGGCAAGCCGAAGCTCGTGATCCTCCGCACCCTCGTCGGCAAAGGCATCGACGAGGTCGCCGGCACATGGAAGGCCCACGGCGAAGGCGGTGCCAAGTACGCCGAGGAATCGCGCAGGAAACTCGGCCTGCCCGAGGAAACCTTCTATCTGGGCGAGGATGTGAAAGCCTACTTCGCCGACCGCAAGGCGGAGAAGCTGGCCGCCTACGCCGAGTGGGAAAAGCGCTACGGGGAATGGAAAAAGGCCGAACCCGAAAAGGCGGTCCTCCTCGAAGCGGCCGCCCGCGGCGAACGCCCCAACGCCGAGGACGCCCTCGCATGGATTCCGGAATTCGAGGCCGACGCCAAGCTGGCCACGCGAGCCGCCGGCGGCAAAGTCCTGCAGCCGCTCGCCAGGGAACTCCCCCTCCTCACGACCGGTTCCGCCGACCTTTTCGGATCGAACAAGAACTACCTCGCCGAGGCGGGGGATTTCACGCGCGAAAATCCCGGCGGGCGCAATATCCGCTACGGGATCCGGGAGCATGCCATGGGAGCCATCACCAACGGGATCACCTACGACGGGCTCTTCATCACCTCCGGGGCCACCTTCCTGACCTTTTCGGATTACATGCGTCCCAGCCTGCGCCTGGCCGCGCTCTCCAAACTCCCCGTCTTCCAGATCTTCACGCACGATTCCGTCGGCGTCGGGGAAGACGGCCCGACCCACCAGCCAGTCGAGAACACCAGTTCCCTGCGGCTTATCCCGCGCATGGATGTCATCCGCCCCGCCGATCCGGAGGAAACCGCCGCGGCCTTCGCCATGGCCATCGCGCGCAAGGACGGCCCCACTTCCCTGATCCTTTCCCGGCAGTCCGTGCCGACCCTCAATGACATCCCCGTCGAAAAGCGCCGCATGGGCACGCTGCGGGGCGCTTACGTCGCCAGGGAGGAAACCGCGCCCCTGGAAACGATCCTCCTCGCCACCGGCAGCGAACTGCAGCACGCCCTTGAGGCGGCCGCGGAACTCGGAGCGTCCACCCGCGTGGTCAGCATGCCCAGCTTCGAGGTCTTCGACCGCCAGGACGCCGCTTACAAGGAGGAAGTCCTGCCCGCCAGCTGCCGAAAGCGCGTCGCCATCGAGGCGGGCGTCGGCGACCTCTGGTACAAGTACCTCGGCGTCGACGGCACCGTCGTCAGCATCGAGCGCTTCGGCCTCAGCGCCCCCGGTGGCGAGGTCATGAAGGAACTCGGCATGGCCGCCGCCAACGTGATCGACGCCGCGCGCTCCCTCTAGCGCGAGGCTGGAAAGATGTAGGGCCGGGGCGGAAGAATGTAGGGCCGGGCCGGAACGATGTAGGGCCGGGGCGGAAGAATGTAGGGCCGGGGCTTGTCCCCGCGCCCCTTCTGGAGGGAAGCGCTGTGCGCTTCCTCTTTTGGAAACCCGCGGAAGCGCAGCCGCGCTTCCCTCCTGATATCACTTGGCCGGGCCCCAGCGGTGGCTGAAGGGGTAGTAGATGAAGACGGCCTTGCCGACGATCTCCTCCTCGGGGACGAAGC
>JAAAOD010000168.1 GCA_009908535.1 Verrucomicrobiota bacterium | reverse complement strand
CGCGAGCAGCCCCAGCGTCCAGAGAAACGACTTCAGCGCGACGCGACGGCCTCCGCCGTCCCGCACCGCCAGGACCGCGAAGCCGCCGCGCTCGTAATCCTCGCGGCACATCGTCGAAATGGCCATGAAGTGCGGCATCTGCCATGCAAAAAGAACCCCGAACAACACCCAGCCCGTCATGCTGAAACCGCCGCCCGCCGCGACCCAGCCGATCAACGGCGGCAGGGCCCCGGGAATGGCCCCGATTTCCGTCGCCAGCGGCGTCACCCGCTTCAGCGGCGTGTAGACGAGAATGTACAGAAGGATCGTCGCCGCCGTCAGAGCGGCCGGCCACAGCCCGGTCATTGTCGTGAGAAGGCCGATACCGCCGATGCCGAGCAGCAGGCCGAAGACAAGGCCCGCCGCCGGGGAAATCCGCCCCGCCGCGATGGGCCGGTCGGCCGTGCGCAGCATGCGCGCGTCGGCCTCGCGCTCCCACCATTGGTTCAGGACGCCCGCACTGAAGGCGGCCAGGGTCGTGCCGAGACACAAGGCAAGAAAAACGGTCATGTCCGCGACCGGTCCCGCCGCAAGGTACCCGAGCACCGCCGTGGCGACCGACATCAGGCTCAGCCGCGGCTTGGTCAGTTCCCACCAGTCGCCAAGGGGTGCGCATTCTCCGGCAAGGCTCACCTCGCCCGCCATCGTCTTGTCCGTTATCCGGTTTTCCATGTTGCTGAAGAGGGTTCCAACTCGGGTTTGAAAAAGGAAAAGGTCACCGCCCAGCCGATGCTCAGGAAAATCGCCCCGTTGAGAACGTGCAGCGTCGTCTGGATCGGCGCTCGCGCCGACCAGATGATGCCGGCGCCCAGCAGGATCTGCAGCACCAGTAGCACCGCCCCCGCCACCGCGAGCTTCTTCACCGTCGCGCTCACCCAACCGCTTCTCCACAGATTCATGAGCCAGACGAAAAAGAGAATCGTAAGGAGGACGGCCACGACCCGGTGCGAAAAATGAAGGGTCGTCGCCCAGTTCCAGCTCAGCGGCAACAGACCCCCATCCGGGGCACTGTGGGGGAAATACGGAATGGAGAGGCCCGCCCCGCGATGGCGGATGAGGGTCCCCAGCAGGAGCTGCACCATCGTCAGGCCGCAGATGGTCAGGCCCGTCCGCCGCAGCAACGTCCACTGCCGCTGCGCGCCGTGGCCGTCCGGCCGGTCCAGCCCCCGCCACCAGGCTGAACTGCCCACTGCCACCGCCGTCAGGGTACAGAGGAAAATCTGCGCCGTGATGCCGTGGACTTTGGCGAGGTTCAGGCTTACGAAAAGCACTCGTGCGCCCCCCAGAAGTCCCTGGAAGATGACCAGCGCCAGCGCGGCGTAGGAGAGCCGCCGCAGCCAGCGGCGCTCTTCCCGTCGCCACATCCACAGGCAGAGGACGATGCAGAGGGTGCCGACCACGGCCCCAAGCAGGCGGTGGCCGTGCTCCGCCAGCATGGCCTGGTCTGTCGTCCAGCCGGGTGGGTTCAGGCTCCCGTTCGACAGCGGCCAGTCCGGAAACACCATC
This sequence comes from Verrucomicrobiota bacterium, assembly GCA_009908535.1. Classification (GTDB taxonomy): domain Bacteria; phylum Verrucomicrobiota; class Verrucomicrobiia; order Opitutales; family Oceanipulchritudinaceae; genus Oceanipulchritudo. The sequence continues at coordinate 1,879 of JAAAOD010000168.1, read as the reverse complement.
CCCGCCCCGATCGTCGTCGTGAAGCCGCCGGCATAGAGAAGGACAAGGGTCGCCGCGAGGGTCAGGAAGCAATACCCCGCCAGCCAGCGCTTCGGAGTGGACGTTCGCTCGTGTTTCAGCAGGGGAACCATAGGACAGGAAGGAGGCGCACGGCTTCGTGCACAGATGATGGCAAGTAAGTTGGCATTCCCGCCGGTTTGACAATGGCGGAGGTCCCGCCCACTCTCAGGTAGCAGTTCCAATAATTGGCCCTACGAGAGATTATTACCAATTTTGATAAGGAGAATAAATTTTCATGATTTCAAATTCGTTCATCCGTTGTCTTTGCCTCCTCGGCGCCCTGCTTCCCTGCCTCGTGCAGGCGGCTGAAAAAGTGGAGGGCGTCGTCGAATCGGTGGACCGGGAGGGCCTGACGCTGGAGCTTCGCACCGGACACGGGGAGGACGGAGTGCTGAAGGCGAGCATCGGGCGCGGAGACGCCCGCATCCTCGAAAAGGGGGATGCCGTCCGCGGAGAACTCGTGCCGTACGGCAGCGGCCGGCGCCTGCAGACGATCTGGCCCAACGAAGCGGTGAAGCGGGGCACGATCGCACGGCTCGGTCGCCTGCTGCGCAAGGACACCCTGCACCGCGGCAGCAAGGTCTTCCGCGGGGTAGGCGAATACGTGCCGAAGTTCGCCCTTTATGACACCGACGGAGAGCTTTTCCTCAGCGAATCCCTCAAGGGAAGCTACGCTGTCATGAACTTTATCTTCACGCGCTGCACCATGCCGAACATGTGCCCGGCCGCGACCGAGCGCATGAAGCAGTTGCAGGCCATGGCGGAAGAGGAGGGCATCGAGGACCTCGAGCTCGTCTCCGTGACCCTCGACCCGGAGTACGACACGCCGGGCATCTTCACCGCCTACGCCGCCGACAAGGGAATCCCCACCGATAATTTCCACTTTCTCGGCGGCCCGGAGCCGATCGTCGAGGACTTGAAGAAGCAGATGGGCGTCCTTGCGGAGCCCCATCCGGAGGAAATCGTCCGCCATACCATGTCCACCGCCCTGATCGATCCCACCGGCAGAATCATTTACCGCATTCCCGGCAGCATGTGGAGCCCGGAAGCCTTTCTCCGCGAGATCAAAAAGGACAGAAAATCGGCGGGCTAGCATCCTCCGTTTTCCCTCTGCAAAGCCCGTTTTTGGCTTTGCCTGCTTCCCTTCGATCTTCTCTCATGAAAAGCGTATGCCGTCGAAGGAACCCATAGCCGACATTCTTTCCAAGGTAAACGCGTGGAAGGAAGAGCTGGTTTCCATGCGCGAACGCATTCTCGCCGACACGGTCATGATCGGGGAGATCCCGGCCCCGACCTTCGAGGAGGACAAGCTGGTGCGCTTCATGAGCGACCGCTTCACGGAGGAATCCCTCGACGGGATCACGACGGATGAAGTCGGCAACGCCACCGCGGTCCTCCCCGGTAAATCGGGGAAAAAGAACATCCTTCTGGCCGCGCACACCGATAATATCTGGGACAGCGCCGTCGACCACACCGTCTCCGTGACGGCCGACAGCATCGTCGGGCCGGGAATCGCCGACAACGCCCTCGGGGCGGCGGCGCTGACGACCTTTCCCTCCCTCCTCGAACACCTCGGCATCCGGCTCGAATCGAACCTGATCCTCCTCGGGGCCAGCCGGAGCATGGGCCGGGGCGACCTCGGCGGTCTCCGCTTTTTCTGCGAGAACACCCAGTTGCCGATCGGGGCCGCCGTCTGCGTCGAAGGAATCGAACTCGGCCGCCTCAGTTACTCCTCCCTTGGGATGAACCGCTGCGAAATCCAGGTCACCACCGACGAGGAACGCGACTGGGAATCCTGGAGCCTCTCCGGCGCCATCAA
>JAAAOD010000219.1 GCA_009908535.1 Verrucomicrobiota bacterium | reverse complement strand
CCGGCGAATGGTTCGCCTTCGGGACCGTCGAGGGCGACGCCGCCCACCTCGGGGTCCCGGGGGAAACGCGCCTCGGTCCCCTCCTTGAGGCCCTGCGGCGCGAAAAGGCCGCCGCCGACGGGCGCATCAGCCTGAAAATGATGTGGCCGGTTTTCGCCGCCTTCCGCGGACAGGAGGGGGCCTCCCCGCTTTCCTTGCTGCGCAATCCCGAATGCCTCTGGGTGCGGCGGCGGGACAAGGTCGCGCAGGCGGTCTCCCTCTACAAGGCGGAAAAGACCGATAAGTGGCGCAGCGAGGCCGGTGTCCAGGAGGACGTGCCCTATTCTGCGGCGGACATCGCCCGCTGCCTGCAGAGGATCCGTAAGGAGGAGGCCGCATGGGAGGCATTTTTTGCCGCCGAAGGGCTGCAACCGAAGGTCATCGTCTACGAGGACTTCGCCTCGCGCCAGCGCGAGGCTTTCCGTGAACTCCTTGAAAGCCTCGACCTCCCCGCCGTTCCGGAGGACCGCATCCAGAAGCCCCCCTCCATACGAAGACAGGCAACTGCCAACAACGAGGAGCTGAAAAACCTCTTTCTTGCTGAGCGGCCGGATTGTTCTCCGTCGACCGGTAAACGCCCTCTGTAAGCTGAATCTATCCGCTCATCGCGGTACAAAGAGGACAAAATCCTCCTCCTCGACGTAGTGAAAGCGGAACGGCTGGTCGTGCGGCAGGTTACGCGCGAGGTCGGCGTATTTCTCGCGCAGCGGTTCCCACTGGTCGTGAGGAACATGCTCGAGGTCGGTGTAGTACCAGATAACGCGGTAGTTGGACCATTCCGTCTGCAGGATGGAGCGGACGTTGTCGCCGTAGTGCGATGCCAATTGGTAAGCGTTCGGGTACCACTGCCACGGGCGTGAGCGCTGCCAGTCCATGATGAGGACGCGGTCGGTGCCGTGCTCATCCGCGAAGGCCTGCAATTTTTCAAGAACGCGTACGTCGTTCCGGTAGAGGGCAACGAGGTCGCGTGCGTTCTGCCGGGCATGGGGAAAGGAAGCGAGGCCGGTAAGGAGGGCGACGGCAAGGGCGGCCCGGCAAAGGAAGGGCCAATGCCGGCCCGCATGAAAGGCGAGGGCGAGGGAGCCGGTCAGAACCAGCGGCATCAGGTACATCACCCGGAAGGACGGCCATACCGAACCGGAGGCAAATAGCGCCGCGACGGCGGCAAGGGCGAGAACGACCGGCAGGAAGAGCCCGGTAAGAAGGGGAAGGGCTTTATAGCCCGGCCGCTTCCGTCCGAGAATCAGCGCGACCATTCCGAGACCAAGGACAAGGAAATGCCCGGCGGGGAGGAAACCGTTGTAGAGATCGAGTCGGTAAAGGAAATTCAGGATCTGCTCAGTGACAAATTGCAGCCGCTCCGCGATGGGCTTGTCGTAAACGCGGTCCACGCCGCCGATCCGCATCTGCAGAAGAGAGACCGCAAGTCCGGCGACGAGCGCGCCCGCCTGCCATGCCCCCCGTTTCAGGGCGATCGGCCCATCGAACCGTCCTTCCTCGAGCCACTCGAGTACAACAAGCATGGCGAAGATCATCGGCCCGGCGAGGGCCACCGCCTGGTTGGTGTGCATGGAGGCGAAGAGGCCGAGGACGCCCAGCCAGCAGAGCCGGGAACGTCCCGTTTCCGTTCCGCGGAGAACGGCCCACGTCCCCATAAGCGAAAAGAGGGCGCCGTAGACATAGATGTTGGCTGACCACCAGAGGCTGGCCTGTGCATGGTAGCCCCACGTGACGAACAGCCACCCGCAGGCCATCGCCCCGAGCACGGGGACCCGCCGGTGCAGCAGAAAGGCGATCAGCGTCCCGACCCAGGCGTGCAGACCGGCCTGGAAGAAGCGGAGGAGAAGGTTGATCCCGTTCGTCTCCGGAGGGGCATCCATACGCATCGGGAGATGTGCCGGGCCCAACAGCAGCCGGGCATTATGCCAGCCGCCGATGAGAGCGTCCCAGAACGAAAACATGGGATCGTACATGTTGAAGTCGTCCTGGAACCACCAGGCCGTCGTCATGGCCGGCCAGCTGAAGACAATCCATGTGCCAAAACAGAGCAGAAAGAGGCCGCAAAAAGGATGCCGGGCAAGAAGCTTAGGCATCCCCGCCGTCCTCCTCTTCTTCGGGAAACCCGTACCGCCGCTGCACGAGGTAAAGCGGCCGCTGCTTGCTTTCGATAAAGACGCGGCCGAGGTATTCCCCGAGGATGCCGATCCCGATGAGCTGGATGCCGCCGAGAAACAGCATCACCACCATGATGGAGGCATAGCCCGGGACGTCGCGACCGAAGAGGAGCGTCCGCACGACGAGGAAAGAGGCGTAGAAAAAACTCATTACGGCGATGCTGAGACCGATATAGTTCCAGATCCGCAGGGGAAAGCGGCTGAAGGAGATGATGCCCCCGAGGGCGAAGTTCCAGAGCTTCCAGTAGTTCCAGCTCGTACGGCCTTGGGTGCGCGAGGGACGCTCGTAGGTGATCTCCGCCGAGGCATGGCCGATCCACGCGAAGAGGCCCTTCATGAAGCGGTCGCGCTCGGGCAGGCGTCGCAGGTCCGCGACCACGGAGGCGTCGAGCAAACGGAAATCGCCGGTCTGTTCCGGGATAGGGGTGTCGCTGATCTTGTTGAAGATATGATAAAAGGCCGCGGCGGTCGCGCGCTTCATCCAGCTGTCGCTCATACGGTCGGCGCGGCGGGCGTTGACGATCTTGTGGCCGTCGCGCCATTTCGCGATAAGGTGCGGAATGAGCGCCGGCGGGTCCTGCAGGTCGCTGTCCATCGGAATGACCGCCCGCCCGCGGGCGTGGTCAAGCCCGGCCGTGAGGGCGATCTCCTTGCCGAAGTTGCGCGTGAAATGCAGGACGCGGATGCGCGGTTCCTTCTTTCGCTGTTCGAGAAGCCGGGCAAGGGTTAGGTCACGGCTGCCGTCGTTGACACAGATGATTTCGAAGGCGATTCCCTCCTTGCGCAGGACCGGCAAGGTTTCCTCAAAAAAGGCCTCCACGCCCTCGCCCTCGTTGTAGAACGGTACCACGAGGCTCAGTTCCGGCTCAACGGAGGGAGGCGGGGGCGGCTTCGGGCCGGAGTCAGCGGTGGCGACGGAAGGTTTCCCCTTTTTCATAAAGCACGTCAGTGGAGGGGAAAAGGGCCCAAGCTTCAAGCCCCTACTCCCTGTAACGTAGGACCGATTGGTCGCGTAGCCTCGACCGGCCAGGTCAAGGACGGCGCCCCCTTTATTCCCGCCGCAGGACGACCAACGGCGGGTGACGGGCGATTCCCCGCGAGGTCGCCCAGCCGGTGAGCATGGTCAGCCCCATGACGACCAGCAGAATGAGGAGGCTTTCCAGCGGAAGCGGTTGCAGAGGGAGAGCGAAGACGAAAAATAGGAGCGCCGCCGCCCCGGCGTAACCGAGGGCCAGGCCGGCCAGCCCTGCCACCATGCCAATGAGGAGAAATTCCAGCAGCAGGACGGTGCGGATAAAGGCCCGCGAGGCCCCGAGGGTCCGGAAGAGGACGCTTTCGCGCATGCGCTGGTAGCGGCTGCCCATGACCGCCCCCGCGAGCACGATCAGGCCGGTCGCCACGGTGAACCCGGCCATGAAGCGGATGACGAAGGCGGCCCGGTTGAGCACGTCGTCGAGGGTCTCGAAGACGAGCGACAGGTCGATCAGGCTGACGTTGGGAAAGGGCTCTACCACCGCGGCTTGCAGGGCGGTGGTCTCCGCGCGGTCCTCTGTACTTACGGTGACCGCGAAGGTGGTGGGGGCCGCCTCGATGGTTCCGCGGGGAAAGACCACACCGAAATTCTGCCGCCCGGCTTTCCATTGCACACGGCGGACGCTGTCGATCCGGGTCGTTACCGGCAAACCCTGCACGTTCCAGGTGATGGTATCCCCGAGGGCGGTTCCGAAATCTTCGAGCATGTTTTCCGCAAAGGAGATGGGGTAGGGCTCTTCTCCTTCGTACCGGGGTGTGAAGGTGCCCGCGACGACCTCCGCGTTATCGAGCACATGGTCGCGATAGGTGGTGCGGAATTCCCATGTGTAAACCCAGCCATCAATTGGCGAATCCGGCATTTGCCTCCATTCGCCCAGCGGCCGCCCTTTGATCGATTCCACTCGCATGGTGACGATGGGCAGCTCGTTGCGGGGACGCAGTCCGCGCTCGGCCAGCCATTCCCGCAGCGGTGTCAGTTGGTCGGGCTGCACGTCCAGCAGGACGACGTTGGCGGCCTCTTCGCTGGAACCGAGATCGGTCTGCCCGAGCAGGGCCTGCCGCGTAAGGAGGAGGCTCTGCAGGAGAAAGACCCCCATGCCGAGGGTGACCAGCAGCAACAGCGTGCGGTTGTTGGGTCGGTAAAGATTGCTCAGCGCCACGCGGTAGGCGTAAGGGGCGGCTCTTGTCGGAAGCCTTCGCAGGCCGGCCCGCAACCCCACCGCCAGCAGGGAGAGCAGGCCAAGGGCCACCGCGATGCCTCCGAGGAAGCCCGCCGCCGTCAGGGGTTCCCGTGCCGGCAGAAGGACAAAGGCAAGAAGGCCCAGAACAAAGAGGCCAGCGACGGCAACGACCAGCGGATCCCGGCGGCCACCTTTCCCCGGATCGATCTCCGCGCGCAGCACGTTCAGCGGGGAGATCTTCCGGATCCGCAACAAGGGCAGGAGGGCCGACCCGGTGACGATGAACCAGCCGAAGAGCAGACCGGTCCCCAGCGCGCTCCAACTGAGCTCGATCTCCACCGCAAAGGGCAGGAACGGACCAAGAACTTTTGGAACAAAAAAGGGCAGGGCCACCCCGAGAAGGCTGCCCGCGACCGCGCCGAGGATCCCGAAAGCCTGCAGCTGCAGCAGGTGAATGGCGAAAGCCTGCCGCGCCGTCGCCCCGAGGCAGCGCAGCATGGCGATGGAATCCCGCTTGCTCTCCACAAATACCTGCACCGCCCCCATCATCCCCACGGCACCAAGGATTAAGGCGATGAAACCGCTCAGCATGAGGAAATCGAGAAGGTTATCCAGCACCCCTTCGACACTGCGGCGGCGGTCCGCCACCGTTTCCACACTCACATTTTCCTCCGCGAAAAGGTCCTCTCGTCCCTTCGCGAGAGCGTCCCGCAGACGCCCCTGCTCCTCCGGGTCGACACCGACGTAGGTACGATAGCGCACCAGCGATCCGCGTTGCAGCAGGCCCGTTCCGGCAAGGTCGGTGGCATTGACGTAAATACGCGGGGCGAAAAACCCGCTGATCTCCGACTCCCCGGCCATCCGTACAAGGGCGGCGGCAATGCGGAAGGTTTTTTCTCCGAGATGGATTTTCTCCTCCAGCTTCAATCCCAGCTGGGTCATCAGCCCCTGCTCCACAATGGCCGTCCCCGATCGTAGGGCCGCCGCTTGCCCGCGCGCCGGCTCCGTCTCCATCTCCCCGTAAAAGGGCAGGGGCCCGTCAATGGCGCGGACCTCCACGTAACGGCTTTCCTCCTTTTCCGGAAAAACGGCCATGGTCCGGAAGCGTCGCTCGCGGACTTTTTCGCCGGGCAGGGCGCGCAGGTAGCGTTCCAGCCGGCCGTCCGGTGCAAACCGCGTCTGCAGGATCGCGTCCGCCCCAAGGAGCGCGCGCGCTTCCTCCTCAACGACGCGATGCAGGTTGTCGCGCAGGGAGTGAATGGAGACGACCGCGCCGAGGCCGAAGAGCACGCTGGCGGTGAACAGAATCAGGAGCAACCGTCGGCCCCGGCTGTCCCGCCAGGCCATCTTTCCCACCCATGCCATGCCCCGGCGCTTCCGCGGTGTGGGATCCATCCCGCTCATCTCGCGCTGGCCGGTTCCGGCTTTTCAAGCCGCCCTTTGCGGAGGTGGAGGATGCGCTGCGTGCGGGCGGCCAGTTCGAGGTCGTGGGTGACGATCACAAGCGTGTTGCGGGAATGGCGGTGAACCTCGAAGAGAAGGCTTTCAATCTGCTCGCGGGTCTCCCCGTCGAGATTGCCGGTCGGTTCATCGGCAAAGAGGAGCGCCGGTTCCGCGACACAGGCCCGGGCGATGGCCACGCGCTGCTGTTCACCGCCGGAAAGCTGAACGGGGTAATGATCGGGCCGCTCCGCGAGTCCGACACGACCCAGCCATTCCCGGGCGGCCTTCGCAGCGTTGCGCACCCCCTTTAACTCGAGGGGAACGCAGACATTTTCCAGTGCGGTCAGCGTCGGAATGAGCTGGAAATTCTGAAAGACGAACCCGATGCGCTCGTTGCGCACGCGGGCGCGGGCATCCTCGTCCATTGCCTGCAACGCTTCCCCATCGATTCGGATGGACCCTCCACTGGGCGTATCCAGCCCGGCGCAAAGGCCGAGGAGCGTTGTCTTTCCGCTCCCCGAGGGACCGACAACAGCGGCGGCTTCGCCCTTCCCGACCACAAAAGAAATGTCGGCAAGTACGGTCAGCGTCCCGGCATGACCGGTGAATTCCTTGTGCACGGATTGGACTTCAAGCATGGCAATGAGATGGGTTTTCTTCGTTGGCGGCGTCGTTGACGCAGTGACGGGGCGGGACAAGATGAAGCTATGCGCCTGCTTCGCATTTTCAGTATGGTCATCGTGCCGATCTTTGCCACGGCCTTGTTCATTTTCCCTCTCAAAGCCGGGGAGGACGATCAGGCCCCGGAACGGATCGTCTTCCTTGGCGACAGCCTGACCGCCGGCTACGGCCTTGATCCCGGGAACGCTTATCCCGCCGTGCTGGAGGAAATGCTGCGCGAGCGTGGCAAAGCGGCCAAGGTGATCAACGCCGGCCTCAGCGGCGACACCAGCGCGGGCGGGCTCCGCCGTGTCGACTGGATTCTCCGCAAGCCCGTCGATACCTTCGTCCTCGCCCTCGGGGCCAACGACGCTCTCCGCGGCCAGCCCCCGGAGGCGACAAAAGAGAACCTGCGCGGCATTATCGACAAAGTCCGCGCCCGACAGCCCCGGGCGCGCATCCTCCTCGCCGGCATGCTCGCTCCGCCCAACATGGGGGAGGCGTACGCGGAGGAATTCGCCGGTCTCTACAAAGCCTTAGCGCGGGAGAAGGGGGTCGAGCGCATCCCCTTCCTCCTTGAGGACGTGGCGGGCCGGGAGGCGCTCAATCTCCCCGACGGCATTCACCCGAATGTCCGCGGCCACAAGGTCATCGCCCGCAACCTCCTCCCCTTTTTCCTCGGCCTCGACAAGGGGAACGACGGGAACGTTGCACCCGCCCAACAGGGCGACGGTGCCGACGAAAAAAGCGGGCACGGCAAGGTGGCGGACTGATCGCATGCGGCGTCTTCGATGACGGCGACGGGCAATGCGGTCAAGGTGGAAGGGGTCAGGCCGTGAGGCCGGCGTCGCGGAGGCGGCGCATGGCCTCCTCGACATTTTCGCGGGAATTGAAAGCGGAGAGGCGGATGTGGCCCTCGCCGCAGGTGCCGAAACCGGCGCCCGGGGTGCAGACGATGCCGGTGGAATCGAGCAGCTGATCGAAGAGGTCCCAGGAGGACTGGCCAGCGCGGATCCAGACATAAGGGGCGTTCGTTCCTCCGGCGCAGGCGAAGCCGAGCTCGCGCATCGTACCGAGGATGAGATCGGCGTTGTCCATGTAGAAATCGATGAGCCGGCGCACTTCGGCTTTGCCCTCCTCGCTGAAGACGGCGGCGGCGGCACGCTGAACGGGGTACGCCACGCCGTTGAACTTGGTACTGTGGCGGCGGTTCCAGAGCTTGTGCACGGAGACGCGGTCCCCGGTGCCATCAAGGGCGACGAGGTCCTCCGGAATGACGGTGTAGGCGCAGCGCACGCCCGTGAAGCCGGCTTTCTTGGAGAAGGAACGGAACTCGATCGCGCATTCGCGAGCGCCCTCGATCTCGTAGATGGAGTGGGGAATCGACCCGTCACGGATAAAGGCCTCGTAGGCGGCATCGTAAAGAAGGACGGCCTCGTGCCTGCGGGCCCATTCGACCCATTCGCTGAGCTGTTCGCGGGTGGCGCAGGCGCCGGTCGGATTATTCGGGAAGCAGAGATAGACGAGGTCGACGGCCTCTTTTGGCGGGGAGGGGATATATCCGTTTTCCGCCGTAGCCTCGAGGTAGACGAGGCCCTCGTAGCGACCGTTCACATTGAAGCCGGAACGGCCCGCCATGACGTTGGTGTCGACATAAACCGGGTAGACGGGATCCGGAATCGCCACCCTGGCCTTGGAGGAAAAGATCTCCTGGATGTTACCGCTGTCACACTTGGAACCGTCGGAGACAAAGATCTCCCCGGCGTGGATGTCGCAACCGCGCGCCTGGAAATCCCCGGAGGCGATGGCCTCGCGGAGGAAGGGGTAGCCCTGCTCGGGACCGTAGCCATGGAACCCGTTGTGCGTGCCCATTTCATCAATGGCATCGTGAAAGGCTTCGCGGCAGGCCGCCGGCAGAGGTTCGGTGACATCGCCGATGCCCATGCGGAGGATGGGCGTGTCCGGATTTGCCTTTGCAAAGGCGTCCACGCGGGCGGCGATATCACTGAAGAGATAGGAAGCTTGCAGCTTGAGGTAATGGTCATTGATGCGGGCCATAAGCCAGAATGGGTAGCAGGATCATCTGCCGCGACAAGGGGGAATGCAGGATTTTTCCTGGACCGGTCCGCTGTGAAATCCAACTCCGGGGTTGAGGAACCCTTCGGGTGGGCTTTATCTGGAATGAACAGGCTCAGTTGATGCAGGTAATCGAAAATCCCAACCAGATGCAGGAAACGGCGGTCCGCCTGCGTACCGAAGGAAAGTTAATCGCCCTCGTCTCCACCAGCGGGGCCCTCCATAACGGGCACGGGCGCTTGATCCGCCGCGCGCGCGAAGAGGCCGACACCGTCGTCGTTTCCGCCATCGTCAACCCTCTCGAATTCGGGCCGAATGAGGATTTCCAGCGCTATCCGCGGAATTCCTCCGCTGATGCCGAATTCTGCGAGCGCCACGAAGTCGATATCATCTTCCGCCCTAGGGCACGGGATCTTTTCCAGGAAGGCTGTTCCACCCTCGTCAACGAGAACGCGGTGAGCGCGGGCATGTGTGGAATCTCCCGCCCGCATTATTTCAGCGGCGTCTGCACCCTCCACGTAAAACTGCTCAACCTCGCCCGGCCGGACCTCCTGGTGCTCGGTCGCCGGGATGCCCAGAAGACCGCGGTTCTGCGGAAGGTGGTCGAGGAGCTGAGCTTTCCGGCCGATGTGGTCGAGGAAGGGATCGAGCGGGCCGGTGACGGCCTCGCCCTCAACGCCCGCAATGCCTACCTGAATGAAAGTCAACGCGCTGATGCGACTACGCTCTACCGTGCATTGGGTGAGGCCAAAAAGCTGGTGGAAGCCGGGACCACCAACGTGGACCGCATCATCGCGGAGGTCACCCATCACATCTCCCAGGTCCGGCGGCTCCGCGTCATCTACGTGACGGCGGTCGATTCCATGACGATGGAACCGGTGCGCTCCGGAATCATGCCGGGGAGGACGCTCGTCGCCGCTGCCGTCTGGTGTGATGAAGTCCGTCTCATCGACAATGTCCTTGTCTGACCCGGGTGGGCTTTTCCGTTGCGCTGTTGTGACGGCTTCGTAACCTGCCGCCATGCAACACAGCTACGATGTGCTGGTCGTCGGCAGCGGAATCGCGGGCCTCAGTTTTGCCTGCAAGGTCGCGGAAAAAGGATACAGCGTCTGCATCCTCACGAAAAAGGAACGCGCTGAAAGCAACACCAACTATGCCCAGGGCGGGATTGCCGCCGTCACCTCGCAGACCGACGACTTCGAGCTGCATGTGAGGGATACTCTGCTCGCCGGAGATGGACTCTGCGACGAACAGGCGGTCCGCTCCATAGTCGAGGAGGGCCCCGAGCGGATTCGCGAGCTCGCGGCAATGGGGGTCTCCTTCACCCAGTTGGAGGACGGGCGCGTTTCCCTGCACCGCGAGGGGGGGCATTCCAAGCGGCGCATCCTTCATGTCAAGGACCTCACCGGCAAGGCCATCGAGGCTGCTCTGCTCCACGCCGTCGATACGCACGAGAACATCACCCTGCGCGAGCACGTGCACGCCATCGACCTCATTACCAATCGCAAACTCGCCCTCGCCGGCTACCCTGTCAACGCCGCGGTACCGCGCGTCCTCGGACTGTACGGTTATGACACACAGCTGGAGGAAGTGCAGACCTTCGCCAGCAAGGCGGTGATGCTCTGCACCGGCGGGATCGGGCAGGTCTACCTCTACACAACCAATCCACCCATCGCGACAGGCGACGGGATCGCCATGGCCTTCCGGGCGGGGGCGGAAATCCGCGACATGGAATTCATCCAGTTCCATCCCACCGCACTGTATTCGGACGAGGACTACCGTTTTCTCATCAGCGAGGCAGTGCGCGGCGAGGGAGCCGTTCTGAGGAACCTGCAGGGGGAGCCCTTCATGGCCCGTTACGACGAACGGAAGGAACTCGCCCCGCGGGATGTCGTCGCCCGCGCCATCGACAGCGAAATGAAAAAGTCGGGTGCGCGGCATGTCTGGCTCGATATCACCCACCGGGACGAGGCCTATCTGCAGGAGCGCTTTCCCCACATCCACGAGAATTGCCGCCAGGCAGGCTTCGACATGGCCAAAGAACCGATCCCGGTCGTGCCGGCCATGCATTACCTTTGCGGCGGCGTCCATACCAACCTCAATGGGGAGACGGACCTTCCCGGGCTTTACGCCTGCGGGGAAGTCGCCTGCACGGGGCTGCATGGCGCCAACCGTCTCGCCAGCAACAGTCTTCTTGAGGCCGTGGTCATGGCCCACCGGGGCGCGGAAGCCGTCGGGCGCTACCTGAAGGCCAACGACCTCGACCGGCCGGAGCTGCCCGACTGGGTCGGGGGCGATCTCGAGGACAGCGACGAGCGCGTCATTCTCAGCCATAATTCGGATGAACTGAAACGCACCCTCTGGGACTATGTAGGTATTGTCCGAACCGACAAGCGGCTGCAGCGGGCACAGACGCGTATCCAGAATCTGAAGCGCGAAATCCAGGAGTATTACTGGAATGTCCGTGTGGAACCGCGCCTCCTTGAGCTGCGCAATCTCGTCGATGTCGCGGAGATGATCATCACCTGCGCCCTGCAGCGGAAAGAGAGCCGGGGACTGCATTTCACCCTCGATTATCCGGGAAAATTGCCTACCCCTGTGCATACCGGATGGACGGTCCGGCGGTAGAGGGAGCGACTGCCATGTCTGTGAAAAACCAAGTGAAAGCGATCGCCAACCGCATGGCGCGGGGATTCCTGCGGCGCCGGCCCATCCGGGGGCACCCCAAGGTTTTTCTTCTCGGACATGACCGCTCCGGAAGTACATGGATCGGTTCCATTCTCGGCGAAGCGGAGCGGTCAATTTACCTTCATGAACCCATGAACAGGAAAACCAGCCGCATGGGGGACTGGGACCTCTACAACTGCCACCTGAAGGCCGGTGAGCCCGAGACCCGCCTCGAGCATATTTACGATGCCGCCGCCCGCGGATACGGCCCGCGGCTTCTTTCCCTGAAGGAACTTCGCTGGCAGGCGCTTTCGCGACCGACGGTTATCATCAAGGAGACCGGAGGGATGCTTCTCGGCGAGTGGTTTCAGCACCGGTACGGCGGTCGGGTCGCTATCCTCTTCCGCCATCCGGCCCCGTTGATTCTTTCCAATCTCCGCATGGGCGAGGCAAACGGACGGAAGTGGTTCCAGCAACTTGAGGCGCAGCCGAAAATCAAAGAAATCCCAGAAATTATGGAGGGTTTGCGCGACTTCGAGAGCTCGGACCCGGTGGAGCTTTTCGCAGCGGGATATTGTATCCGTTATCTCGTGACTCTACGACAGATGGAGAAGAATCCGGAATGGCTTCGCTTTCACCATGAAGATTTCTGCATGGAACCGGAAGCCACTTTCCGGGACGCCTTCCAACGGCTCGGTTTAACCTTTGGCGAAAACGCCCGGGCCGCCCTGGGCGCGAGCAGTCGCTCCGATGGCTCCACGGGCTTTTTCGGCCTTCGCCGCGATTCCCGGGAGGTTGTCCACAAGTGGCATAAAAAATGTAGTGCGAAAATGGAGAAAACGATTCGTCGCCAACTGGAGCGTTTCTCCTTCCCATATTACCAACGGGATGAAGATTGGGAACGGTCAAGGAATTGATGGTATGCCCTCCGCTTTGGATAAACGATTTGCCCCTTTGAGGATTCCCCGGTGTGCCGGTGTGCTGCTTGCCGTCCATTTATTGAGTCATCCTCTTGGGGCGGAGGATCCGGAGTTGTCCCCCTCCATGGACCGGCCCTCGCACCTGACCGTTCAGCTGGATAACGATCTCTTTTCCGGATCGGACCGCGATTACACTAATGGTGTCCGCATCGCACTGTTGTCTCCGGTGAAGGCGCAGGAACTGAATCCAGTGCAGAACCTTCTCGTTCGCTTTCACAACTCGCTTACCCGCATCGGTGCCTCCTCCGGCGTAGTCGGGGAGGATCGAGGGGAGCTCCGCCTCGACTGGGGCACGGGGCTGACCCAGCTCATGTACACCCCGAGCGACTATGATGCCGTCGTGCCGCCTCCGGGCGAGCGTCCTTTTGCCGGCTGGCTGGGGCTGGAGTGGTCGCTGCATGTACACAACCGCGACAGCATGAGCTCGCTTACCTTTATTCTCGGCCTGACCGGCCCGAACAGCCTTGCTCGGCAGGCGCAGGAGTTCGTGCACGAGTATATCAGCCAAAGCCCCGTCTTTTCCGGATGGGACAGCCAGGTCCCCGAGGAGTATACGGTCAATCTGCAACTCGACCGCAGGCTGCGAATCCGGTGGCTCGAACAGATGACCGAAAACACCCTCCTTGAAACCGACGGCTACGCGGAGTGGGGCGTCGCCCTTGGCAATTTGCGCACCGAGGCGCATGCGGGCCTTCTCCTTCGCCTCGGCTACAACCTCCCGCTTGCCTACCTGACGCCGCGGGTGCAACTGGGGACCTACGCCTCGCCGCGGACCATTGGTCATGGTGCCTTTTCGCGGGGACGCGGGGAATGGCGGTGGCGCACGACATCACCATGGATGGTCCGGTCTTCCGGGATTATGCCTACACTGTCGAGAGCAAGCCCTTTGTTGCGGAGGGGATTCTCGGCATCGGCATCCGCTACAGCCGCTGGCAGCTCGCGGTGGCCAGGACCCTGCGCACGGAAGAGTTCGAGGGACAGGGCCGGGACCATGAATACGGCTCCGTCATGCTCGGAGTGGCCTTTTAGGCTGCGCATCAACAACAGCGGTTCGGATCCGGCTCGCGATCAGGAATCCGGAAGCAGGCGCGCACTTCTTCGGGAATTGAACGCGGGCGCTGGCTTGCGCGGTCGAGGTAGACCCAGTCCGTCCGTCCAGAGGCAAGAAGGGCGCTGTCGGTGGAGCGGTAGAAGGCGTATTTGCGCAGGGAACGCGCCCGGCCCATATCAGCCACCCAGGTAAGGGCGATGATTTCGTCTTTCAGGAATGCCGGCCGCCGGTAATCAATTTCGTGTCGCCGGGCCACCCAGGCGCCGCCATTGGCCTCCATGGCCCGGGTCCCGCCGACGGCGTCGGAGTGGGCGACGGCGGCCCTCTGCATCCATTCAACATAGACCACGTTGTTGACGTGCCCGTTCAGGTCGATGTCCGCCTTCTCGACAGGGAAGACAAGGCGACAGCTTCCGTCGCTTTGAACGATGGATCCGGATCGCATGCGGGCCATATGAACCACTGTCCGGAAAAGGTCAGGCCTTTTCTCTACACCCTTGAAAATCCGCCCGTGCCTTTGCTTGATGGAAACGAAGCCCCCTGCAGGAGGCGTGGCTGGAGAGCAACGAAATGAACATACTTTTTCTGACACCCTACCTCCCTTACCCGCCGAAGGTCGGTGGATCGGTGCGGATGTACCACCTCATGCGGCAGCTGGCAAAGTGGCATCAAGTCCATCTGCTGACCTATGACGAGGGGAACGACCACGGCGATATTTCCGGACTGGAGCCCTTTCTTGGCGAGATCCGGCGGATCCCGCGCAGCGAGGCCCGCAAACACGGGGACAGGCTGGGTTTCCTGCTGCGCAAGCGTTCCTACCAGACTCGTTCACACTATTCCGATGCCATGCAGGCCGCCCTCGATGAAATGAGCGGGAAGCTGAAAATCGATACGGTCATTGTGGAATTCTCGCAGATGAACGGATTCCGCTTTCCCGATGGCGTCCGCCTCGTGCTCGACGAGCACAACGTTGAGTACGACCTGCTCGACCGCATGGCCCGGCGCGACCGCTGGTCCTTCCGCAGGTTGCTCAAGCACTACGAGGTCCTGCGTTTCCGTCCGGAAGAAATCGAATTCGTACGCCGTGCCGACCTGACCCTCGCGACCTCCGAGCGGGATGCCAGCCTCCTCCGGGAATGTGTTCCCGAAAGGCGCACGGCTGTCATCACGAACGGGGTCGACTGCAGGGAATTTGCGCGCCCCGACATCCCACGTGCACAGGCCACGGGCGTGTTCGTCGGTGCCACCCATGGCTATCCCAACGAGGATGGAGTCCTTTTCTTCCTCGATCGCATCCTGCCCTTCATCCGGGCGGAAATCCCCGAATTCAAGATGTATATCGTCGGCGGGCGTCCACCTGCCTCCCTGCGGGAGCGTGCGTCAAATCAGGTCGTCGTGACGGGATTCGTCGATGACGTGAAACCGTACATGTGGGAGAATTCCGTATTTGTCGTCCCGCTACGCATGGGGGGTGGAACCCGCTTCAAGGTGGTGGAGGCTCTGGCCGCCAGCGCGCCCACGGTCTCGACCAGCCTCGGTGCCGAGGGAATTCCGGTCCACGATGAGCAGGAGATCCGCATCGCCGACGAACCGGAAGCCTTTGCCGAGGCGGTGATCGATGTGCTGCGTCATCCCGCCGAAGCGCAGGCGATGGCCAACCGGGGACGGGACTTTGTGCGCTCCCGTTACGACTGGAAGGTCATCGGGGAAAACCTGCATCGTGAACTGGAGGCGCTCGCGGCCCGTGGTTAAGGGCAGCCGACGGAAAGATTTCATAAAATGGTCGGGCTGACTGGATTCGAACCAGCGACTTCTTGCACCCCATGCAAGCGCGCTACCAGACTGCGCCACAGCCCGCCATTGGAAAGATTTGATTGAGGCTGTTCGCGGGACGGGGTCAATACCGAAAAACGGACAGGGCGAAAGGATCGGCTCCTCAGCCTTTGCGGCCCCGCTGACCGCGGGAGCGGTTGCGGAGTTGCCGCTGGAAGAGGGGGAGGAGGGTGGACTCGATGTGCCGGTAGGCGGCGGCGAGGCCCTGGCTGCGGTACCAGTGACCGATCTCAGCCTCCACGGCGGTGGGATCGCCAAGGGCCTGCAGGAAGGCGTTGGAGGTGAACCAGAGAAACCGGTCCTGGCGGGAGAAGACCGGATGTTCCGGCTCCCGCAGCAGCCACTCGCGGGCGTAGAGGGCGAGAACGGCATCGCCGATCCAGGCAAGGTCCTTTTGCGAAAGGTCAAGAGAGGGGTCCATGAAGGAGGCAGGGTGGCAGGCGAACTTTCTTCGAGCAAGGGAAGAGGCGCGGAATTGACAGGAGGAAAATCGGGGGTCTATCTGGCCTGCGGACTCCTAACCAGATTGAATCCCATGGAGACGAAAAAGTACTTTTTAGACGATGCTTCTCTTCCCGAGGCTTGGTACAACCTTGCCGCGGACCTGCCCGAGGCGCTGCCGCCGGTCCTGCATCCGGGAACCGGAGAGCCGGTTACGCCGGAGGACCTCGGGCCGCTCTTTCCGCCCGCGCTGATCGAGCAGGAAATGAGTACAGAGCGCTGGATTCCGATTCCGGAGGAAGTGCGGGAACTGCTGCTGCAATGGCGCTGCACGCCTCTGTACCGGGCGCGACGCCTGGAGAAGGCCCTCGATACACCGGCAAAGATTTACTATAAGTACGAAGGGGTCAGCCCCAGCGGCTCGCACAAGCCGAACACGGCCGTTCCGCAGGCCTACTACAACCGGGAGGCTGGTATCCGGAAAATCACGACGGAAACCGGCGCGGGGCAGTGGGGGTCGTCCTTGGCCCTTGCCTGCAGCTTCTTCGGCATCGAGTGCCTCGTCTACATGGTCAAGGTCAGCTTCAACCAGAAGCCCTACCGACGGGCCTTCATGGAGAGCTTTGAAGCGAAGTGTATCGCCAGTCCCAGTACAACCACGGCGGCCGGGCGCGCTATTCTGGAGAAGGATCCGGACTGCAGCGGGTCGCTCGGAATGGCCATCTCGGAAGCGGTGGAAGTGGCCGCGCAGAATGACGACACCTGTTACTGCCTCGGGAGCGTGCTCAACCACGTCCTGCTGCACCAGACGGTGATTGGCCAGGAATCGATGCAACAGATGGAAATGGCGGGGGAGGATCCCGACGTCATCGTCGGCTGCACCGGCGGCGGTTCCAATTTTGCCGGGATCGCCTTTCCCTACATGGGCCGCGGACTGCGGGGCGGAAAGATGCCGCGCATTGTCGCGGTGGAACCCTCCGCCTGCCCGACGCTCACAAAGGGCCGCCATGCCTACGATTACGGCGACACCGCCCACCTGACCCCGCTGGTGAAGATGCACACGCTCGGCAGTACCTTCGTGCCGCCCGGATTCCACAGCGGCGGGCTGCGCTACCACGGCATGGCGCCGCTGGTCAGCCACGCCGTCAAGCTGGGGCTTGCCGAACCGACCTCCTACAATCAGCTGGAGACTTTCGCCGCCGGCCTGCAATTCGCGCAGTCCGAGGGCATCCTGCCCGCGCCGGAGGCCAATCATGCCGTCGTCGGGGCCATCCGCGAAGCGGAGCGCTGCCGCGAGGAGGGCAAGGCCGAGACCATCCTGTTCAACCTCTGCGGTCACGGTCATTTCGACATGCAGGCCTACATGGATTACCATGACGGCAAACTGCGGGATTACGATTATCCCGAGGAAGAAATCGCCATGGCCCTCGCGGGCTTACCGGGCGTGAACGGATGAATTTTATTTTTCCGAGGGGTTGCCATGAAACCGCACAGGTCTCCAAGCTCTCCCGGTATGTCAGATCCTGTGAAGATTGGAATCATCGGCTGTGGAAAGATCAGCGGAATCTACCTGAAGAACGCGCCCTATTTTCAACACGTGCGGCTGACGGCCTGTGCCGATGTGGACCTGGAACGGGCTCGCAGTGTGGCGGAAGAGGCCGGTTTGCAGGCGATGTCCGTCGAGGACCTGCTTGCCTCCGAGGTCGACATTGTCCTGAACCTCACCCCGCCGGAATTTCATTTCGAGATCAACCGGCGCATCCTCGAAGCCGGCAAGCATGCCTACTGTGAAAAACCCCTCGCGATCAACCTTGAGGACGGCGAGGCGACGGTCGCCCTTGCGAAGGAAAAGAACCTCCATGTCTGCTGTGCCCCCGACACGGTTCTCGGCGCCGGCATCACCACGGCGCGGCGGGCCATCGACGAGGGCTGGATCGGGGAGCCGGTCGGAGGAAGCGCCTTCATGCTCAGCCACGGACCGGAGGGATGGCACCCCAATCCCGGATTTTACTACCAACCGGGCGGGGGACCGCTCTTCGACATGGGACCTTATTACCTGACAACGCTCGTCCACCTGCTCGGGCCGGTCCGCCGCGTACAGGCGGTCGCCCATCGCATGGACAAGGTCCGGATAGCCACGTCGGCCAACCTTTTCGGAAAGAAGTTGCCCGTCGATGTGGAAACCAGTTATTGCGGCAGCCTCGCGTTCGCCGCCGGGGCTCTCGTCACCGCGAATTTCAGTTTTGATGTCTGGGGACACCGGCATGCGCCGATCGAAATCTACGGGCGCGAAGGAAGCCTCGGCGTGCCGGATCCCAATACGTTCCGAGGTCCTGTTGGTCTCTACCGTCCGGAAGACCGCAATGACCGCCAATGGAAGGATTTGCCCCTGCAGACACCCTACATTGATAATTCCCGCTTCCTTGGCGTCGCCGACCTGGCCGCGGCCATTCTCGAAGGCCGGACGCCGCGTGCCAACGGCGACATCGCCCTGCATGTGCTGGAGGTCATGTGTGCCTACCTGACTTCCTCCACAAGTGGCAGAGCCGTTGACATCGCGAGCCAGCCGGAACGCCCCGCCCGCATGCCCACGGGCCGGCCCTTCGGGATGATGTAGCGGTAGCCGATCCTCCGTAGCGAACGGGCGAGAGCCGTTCGGATCCTCTGGACCGAACCGCTATCGCGGGTTCGCTACGTCGTAAAGGCCCCGGACCGAACCGCTATCCCGGGGTCGCTACAGACTGAACTGGAGGGCGAGGCGAAAGTTGCGCCCGGGCATGGGATACCCCGGGCGGTAGGCGTAGCCGGAATTGAAGAGGTTTTCCATGTGCAGGGAAATCCGGCCTTCGTAGTCGCGCAGAAAGGCCGGTTCGTAGTGAAGGTGCAGGGACGATACGTAGCTGCCGTCCACTTCGCGGAGGGGCTCGTCGAAGCGGATTCCCTGCGTAAAGCGGTCGTCGAGGTACTGGTGCATCCACTGCATTTCCCAGTCCTCGAGAAAAGACCACTCGACCGCGCCGCTGGCGGACCATTCC
>JAAAOD010000135.1 GCA_009908535.1 Verrucomicrobiota bacterium | reverse complement strand
TCAAAATGACCGGCCTCTTTATTTCCAAGGGTCCGGTTGTCATGAAACGCAGCTACAACGGCGAGGTTGAAGAGGATTGGGACCGGAATCCACAGGTCACCTGGAAGGGACCCCTCGTTGTCCTCGTCTCCCGCTCCAGTGCAAGCGCAAGTGAAATTGTCGCGGGTGCCCTGCAAAGCCTCGACCGCGCAGTGGTCGTCGGTGACGAATCCACCCACGGCAAGGGAACCGTCCAGGCCCCCATCGACCTGCAGAACGCCATGCGCAGCCTGCCCTTTACCAGCGCCCTTGAAGTGGGAACAGTGAAAATCACCGTTCAGCAGTTCTTTCTCCCCAACGGCGAGTCCACGCAGAAACGCGGGGTTCTCAGCGACATCGCTTTCCCGTCGGCGAGCGAGTTCCTCCTCGAAGGGGAAGCGGATCTTGATCATGCCCTTGCATGGGACAAGATCGATCCCATCGAATACCGCTTGCCGGAGAAGAAAAACAAAGAGTTCGCTACCCTTTCCGACGCGCTCCTCGACACTCTTGAAATGCAGTCTTCTTCCCGGAAGGAACAACTGGAAGAATTCGCTTACCTGAGGGACAACGTGGACTGGTACCGCGAACGCCACGAGAAAGAGGCGGTCTCCCTGCATCTTGAAAAGCGGGAAATCGAAAAGGAGCAGTTGGAGAGTCGTAAGGAAGCCCAGGAAGAGCGCCGCGATGCCCTCAGCGAGGAGCTAGGGTATCCCGTGACTCCGGTCGACCTCGCCCTGACCGAGGAAAAGGAAGCCGCCCATCAGGAAAAATTGCGCACTACCCCGCTTCCCAACGGTGAGGAACGGGCCAATGCTTTCTACCAGAAAGTGTTTTACTACAAGGATCCGAAGACGAAGGAAATTCATGAAATCTGGGTCGAATATTTTGACTACGAGGAGGTCCTTCCCGAAAGCGATGCCATCGCGGCCTTGTTGAAGGAGGAGACCGGGATTGGTTTTTCCACGGAGGACACGGAGGAGATCCTCACCCGGCTGAAAAACCGTGACCTTGCCGGGGATTTCAACATCCTTGATCCCTTTGCGGAGGTCCTTGGGGAGCGCCACGACAAAGAGGCGGTCCTCGCGGCCATGCCAGCCTTCTTCGCGCGCCTCGTCGAGCTGGACCCCGATGTCCTCCTCGAGCGTCCCAAGCTGGATGTGCACCTCCGCGAGAGCCTGCGGATCGCCCGCGACTGGGCGGTTCTGCACGCGGACCTTCCCAAGCCGGAAATCGCCGCCAAGATCAAGGAAGACCCCGAGGATTCCTGATCGCAAGCGCTCCCCCGGCCAGCACCAGCCCGAGGCAGATCCAGGGAAAACGGTAGCCACCTTTCAAATACAGGCTCTCCTTGCCGCGCCAGAATTTACTGAGTGAAAATTCCGCCACGTCGACGCCTTGAAAATAAATGGATCCGTCGCCATCCACGACGATGTGGCGAATCTGTCCGTATTCGTCGATCCAGCCGCTCCAGCCCGCGTTTCCGCAACGGACCACCGGACGTCGTGTTTCCACCGCCCGCAGAATGGAATGGGCGGCATGCTGGTAGGCGCCGCCCTCCTCGCCGAACCATGCGTTGTTGGTAACGACGAAATGCCAGTCCGCCCCGGCCTTCACATTGGCGCGGGCCAGCTCGGGAAAAATATCCTCATAGCAGATGAGCGGACCCACACGGCTCCGGGGAAAGGACTCCTCCGGGCCACCCACGGCAATGGGAACGGCCCCCTCGCCGGTGGCGAAATCCCCCGTCGCGGGCACCACCCGCGAAAGAAAGGGAAGCCAGCGCGCAAGGGGAACGTACTCTCCGAAAGGGACAAGGTGCTGCTTCGCGTAATAACGATCGGCGAGCAAGCCGCCCTCCGGAGTGGCGAAGAACACCGCGTTGTACCAGCGCAGGTCCCCGCCTTCCCGGCTTCCCTCCGCGGCAAGGTTCCCCATGAGGAGGGGTCGCCCGGTGGCCCGAACGAGGTCCTCCGTCCAGCGCCGCATGGAGGCGTTTCCCTTCACCGGTAGCGGTGTCGGCGATTCCGGCCAGAGAATCAGTTCAGCATCGAGATAGACCGCGTACTGGCTCAGGTCCGCGAGCGTGGAAAGGTTCTCCTCCATCAATGCGGAGGTCCACTTTTCCGCCGCACCGACCGCCGGCTGCACAAACCCGAGACGCGGCCCCTCTGAACGCTCGCGGGTGCCGAGCCCGGCCGCGCTGAGTCCGTACGCGATCGATCCGAACAGAAGGGCAAGGGCTAGATAGAATTCAGGACACAGTCGCTTCCACCATGGGTCGCGGCGCATCAGCCAGAGCCGGTGAAGATACAGGGCGAGGCCGAGGTTAAAGGCGATGAGGACAAAGGAAAGGCCGGCCGCCCCGCCCAGCGAGACCACTTGCAGAAGCAGGGCGCGCTGCCATTGCGAAGCCGCCAGCGGCAACCAGGGAAACCCGGTCAGAAGGCTGCCGCGAAGGCCCTCCAGGACGACCCACAGGCCGGCAAGCGCCAGCATCGCCCCGAGACGGGGTAGAAAGGGCCGTCCCCGCACGCGCCGCAGCATCCACAGCGCGGTGATGCCCCAAAACCAGAAGAAAACGGCCACCGCCGCCGCGAGTGCGATCACCGCAAACCATCCCAGCGCACCCGCGAGCGGGGTTTGCAGATGGTCAGTCACGTTGCGCAACCACGAGAGGAGCGTCGCCCAGCTCAGGAATCCGGCAAGGAAGAGCGCCCGTCCTTCCCCGCGGACCTTCTCCACGAAAAGTCCCCACAGCAGGACCGGCAGCGCAAAGACATAGGCCGCTTCCGGCAGTTCGAACGGAGGAAAGGCCGCCGTGTGCAGAAAACCGGCGACGACAAAGGCAAGAAACGGCCAGATAAACGCGGGAAACGGCAGCCCGGCGAAGAGCCGGGCCGGTACTGCGGCGGCAGCCGCTACTTCCTGATCAGCTGCCAGCCTTCCTCGCGCACGAGGCGTTCTGCCTTCTTCCATTTCATTTCCTGTTTTTCCGGTCCGCGCTGAATCGTCACCAGTTCATTGCGCCCGGGCGGATTTTCCACACGTACGGGCACCGGTTTCGGCGCGGCGGCCCGGCCGCCCCCGCCTTTTCCGGCAACGGCCTGCTTGCGCGGCGCTCCCTGCCCGGCCGGGGCTTCGCCGTCCCGGGAACCGGCCTCCGAGGGCCCCTGTGTATTGGCGCTGCGCACCCGTCCGAGCATCTTCTCGAAGGCCCGGATGTTCGTGACGCTGCGAAAAATACTCGTGCAGATATCGCTCCGGACCGAGGTCATCATCTGCTCAAAATAGGAATAGGCCTCGTTCTTGTATTCAACGAGCGGATCCTTCTGACCGTATCCCCGCAGGCCGACGCTCTGGCGGAGGTCTTCCATTTCCGTGAGGTGGTTCTGGTAATGACGGTCGATCGTGCTGATCAACACGATCCGTTCGAGCCGCCGCAGGGCTTCCGGATCCTCGGCCTGTTCCTTCCATGAATAGGCTTCCCGGATCTGCTCCTGCGCCTTTTCAAGGATTTGCTGGCCCTTCAGGCCCTCGAGGTCCTGCACAGTGAGCCGGATCGGAAAGGTCTGCGTAAGCCAGCTGTGGAAATCCTCCAGTTCCTTCGGTTCCGGTTCCTTCTTCTCCGACAGGATACCGAATTGATCGCCACGCGATTCCAGTTCCTCGGCGATCAGATCGAAGATGATCTCCTTCGGCTGCTCCGCGTTGATGGCGTCGTTGCGTAACCCGTACACCACCTCGCGCTGCTTGGAACCGACATCATCGTACTGCAGAAGGCGTTTCCGGATAGAGTAATGGTGCTGTTCCACCGTCTTCTGGGCGCGCTCGATCATCGTGTTCAGCCATTTGTGCTCAAGGGGCTGGCCTTCCTCAAAAGAGCTTTCCAGCAGCTTCCCCGCACTCCCCTTGCTGTAGAGGCGCATCAGCTCGTCCTCGAGGGAAAGGAAAAACCGCGTCAGGCCGGGGTCGCCCTGGCGGGCGCAACGACCGCGCAGCTGCCGGTCGATCCGGCGGGAGGTGTGCCGCTCCGTGCCAATGACATAGAGGCCGCCGGCCTCAGGAACACCCTCGCCCAGTTTGATGTCCGTTCCGCGGCCGGCCATGTTCGTGGCGATGGTCACCGCTCCCGGCTGGCCCGCGCGCGAGACGATCTCCGCCTCCTGCGCGTGGTATTTCGCGTTCAATACGCTGTGGGGAATCTTTTTCCGTCGCAACATCCGGCTGAGCACCTCCGAGGCATCCACCGAAACCGTGCCGACGAGACAGGGCTGTCCGCGGTTGTGCGCTTCCTCGATCTCATCGGTGACCGCGTTGTACTTTTCCCGGCGCGTCTTGAAAATGATGTCATTCTGGTCCTTCCGGATGTTGGGACGGTTCGTCGGAATCACCATGACATCGATACCGTAAATGTCCTTGAACTCGTTCGCTTCCGTCTCGGCCGTACCGGTCATGCCGGCAAGCTTTTCATAGAGACGAAAATAATTCTGCAGGGTGATGGTCGCGAAGGTCTTCGATTCCTTCTCGATTTTGACCCCTTCCTTGGCCTCGACGGCCTGGTGCAGGCCATCCGACCAGCGGCGCCCGGGCATGACACGACCGGTGTTTTCATCCACGATCATGACCTTGCCTTCCTGAACCACATACTCGACATCGCGCTCGTAAAGGCTGTAGGCCCGCAGGAGCTGGCTGATGACGTGGATCTCCTCGCTGGTGCGCTCAAATTCCGATTGCTTTTCCGCCTTCAGCTTGGCCTTCGCGGCCGCGTCGAGGTCCTCCCGCGCGTCGATCTCCATGTAGATCGTGGGCAGGTCCGGCAGGACGAAGGCGTCCGGATTGTCGGGACGCAGCAGGTTGCGCCCGTTTTCCGTCATGTCGCTGCTGCGCTGCTTTTCATCAACGGTGTAATACAGCTCCTCCTTAAGCGCATAAAGTTGCTTCTTGTTATAGTCCGCGCTCATCTCGAGGTCGTAGGCGTCGAACTCCTTGCGGATGGGCCCGTCCTCGAGCAGGCGGAGGAGAATCTTGTTCTTCGGCGCCCCCAGTTTCACCTGCAGCATTTTGTACAGACCCTCGCCGTGGTCGGCGCCCTTGTCCTCGAGGTTGGCCTTTGCCTCCGCGACCAGTTTGTTGCAGAGGCGGCTTTGCTCGCGGACCAGTTTTTCCACCGCCGGCTTGAGGGAAATGAACGGGGCCGAGGAATCATCCTCCACCGGCCCGGAAATGATCAGCGGGGTCCGGGCCTCGTCGATGAGAATGGAATCCACCTCGTCGATGATGCAGTAGAAGTGGTCGTGCTGGACCTGTACTTCCTTGCTGCCCGCCATCCCGTTGTCGCGCAGGTAGTCGAAGCCGAACTCGCTCGCCGTCCCGTAGCAGATATCGCAGTTGTAGGCGGCCCGCTTTTCTTCAGGCGACATCTGGTGGCTGCCCTTGATCACGCCCACGCTCATCCCGAGGAAGCGGTAGATGTAGCCCATCCACTCCGCGTCACGTTCGGCGAGAAACTCGTTCACGGTGACCAGCTGGGCCCCGCGCCCGCTGAGCGCGTTGAGGTACAAGGGCAGAGTCGCGACCAGGGTTTTCCCCTCCCCCGTCGCCATCTCCGCGATGGTGTTCCGGTGCAGGGCCATGCCGCCGATCAGCTGCACGTCGTAGTGGACCATGTTCCAGGTGTCCTTCACCCCGACGTACTCGATCTCTTTCCCGCAGAGGCGCCGTGCGGTGTTTTTGACCGTGGCAAAAGCCTCCGGAAGCAGGTCGTCGAGGCTCGCCCCCTCATTGTGCCGGCGGCGGAACTCCTCCGTCTTGGCCTGCAGTTGCTCATCGCTGAGGGCCTGGTACTCCTCCTCGAGCCGGTTGATGCGCTCAACCAGCGGTTGCGCCTTGCGGATGAAGCGCCGGTAGTGGCTCCCGGAAAATCGTTTGAATAGCTTCGCAATCATGGAAAACCCCGAAAGTTGAAGATTCGCGCCCCCGAAAGCAACCAACAACCATGGACGGCTCCGGAAGCTTCTCCGCAGGCTGGATGCCCTGCACATGGACCCCCGGATTCAGGGTCTTGCAGTCCCTGGGAGGACGGCCTTGATGGCCCTTCCCCTTGCCACCTTTTCCTATACAACATCCAACCGCTAACTGTCCAAACAACCGGGACCCCCTCAGAGAAAAGGCGGGCCGCAGTTCCGCCCTGAGACGCGGCCACTGTTGCTGACGCGTTCGACTACCTGTACTGCGCCGGGTTAACCTTATAAAAAATCACATCGGGAAGGTATAATCTCGCCCTTTTTCCGGAAATTTCGGCCCACCCTATCCTGATTTTCGCCGTCGCCTTCTTCGCGTTACTCTTCCGTGGAAGAAAAAAGGCTCCTCCAGAATAAGGAAGAGCCCTGCCAAAATAATGGAATCCCCCGGGGGATCTTTTCGAAAGGTTCAGGAAAGGCTGTCGTAGCCGCCGTCGGCGATCTTTTTCACCACGGGATAGCTGATTCCGAAGCGTTCCTTGACGGAGTTTTTCGTCTCCCCTTTGGAAAGCGCGGCTTTGACATCGTCGCGGAGGCTCGCTGTCACTTTGGTACGGGAGCGCTTCGCGCCGGAAGCGGTGCTCTTGCCCGAGGTCTTCGCGGACCCGCTGGCAGGACCGCTGCTACCGGCCTTCGCAAGGGAAACCTTCCGAATCCCGAAGTGCTGCATGGCGGCTTTGATGAAGTCCCGCGGACGCTTGAAACCGGATTCCTTCAGAACCTGATCGTACCACTTGGACAATTCTTTTTCAGCCTGGACCTGCTCTTCAAGCAGCTTCTTTTTCTTGGCGATCTGGTTGGCCTGGCGTTCAAGCTTTTTAATTTCGTTCAATGTTGCTTCACTCATTGTAGTTTTAGAATTGTAATAACCTTGAAGAGCAAGTATGCGCGAAACTTAAATGTCAATCATGCAAATTAAAAAAAACAATGTTTAATGCACGGATGCCTACTGTTTACGTTGTTCCGGGTTGTTCATGGCGATACCGTGAGATCCATTCCGAAGACCAGTCCTTGAAAGTTCCGGCTGCGATGTGCCGGCGGGCGTGCTTCATTAAATCGAGAAAAAAGCGGACATTGTGGTAGGAAAGAATGACCGCTCCGAGGATCTCCCGTGAAACGATCAGATGGCGGATATAGGCCCTTGAAAAACGACCGAGGGGATGATCCGTAAAGGATTCCTCAAGCGGCCGGGCATCGTCGCGGAAGCGCTGGTTTTTGAGGTTCAACTTCCCCGTAGCGGTGTAGGCGATACCGTGCCGGGCCTCCCGCGTCGGCATGACGCAGTCAAACATATCGGCCCCGAGCGCGATCATCCGCAACAATTGGGGCGGGGTTCCCACGCCCATCACGTACCGCGGTTTGTTCCCGGGCAGCGTTTCCGTGCAGGCGGCCACCTGCGGCAGCATTTCCTCCTCGGGTTCGCCAACGCTGACACCACCGATGGCATACCCGGGGAAATCCATCTCCACCAACCGTTTGGCGCAGGCCTTGCGCAGTTCCGGAAAGCGCCCCCCCTGAACAATGCCGAAGAGGTGGTGGCCGCCGGCGAGAAAGCCGGTTCTCTGCGCTTCCTCGCGCGCACCGGCCGCCCAGCGGAGCGAACGCTCCACCGCTTCCCCGCAAACGGAGCGGTCGGCGGCGGCAGGCGGACATTCATCGAGGACCATGGCGATGTCCGAACCGAGGTTGGCCTGAATTTCGACGACCCTTGCCGGGGACAGAAGCACTTCCCTCCCGTCGATATGCGAACGGAAGCGGATTCCTTCCCTTTCGATTTTCCTCAGTTTCGCGAGGCTGAAAACCTGAAAACCGCCACTGTCCGTGAGAATGGGCCCCGCCCACCCCATGAAACCGTGCAGCCCACCCAGCGCCGCGATTTGTTCCGATCCGGGCCGGAGGTTCAGATGATAGGTGTTTCCAAGCAGAATTTTCGTCCCGGCCGCCTCCAATTGCCAGGGAAGCAAGCCTTTTACCGTCCCCTGGGTCCCCACCGGCATGAAGATCGGGGTCGGAACCTCCCCGTGCAGGGTGTGCAGACGGCCAAGACGGGCACCGCTCTCCGCATCGGTCTGGTGCAGGGTGAAAGCCGCGCCCATCTCTATTTCTCCCCGCAACGGGTGAGGGAAGATCCGTTGGAGCTCCCCCCGAACCCTTTCGGGACCCTCCACCCTCCAAGCCTCTTTGTCTTCATGCCCCCCGTTATCAGCCGACCCACCTGCCAAGGTCCAGCACTCTTGACAACAAATCATCTCATCATGATATATTGATGTCATGCAGAATTCAGAAGCAGACCAGCACCTGCGAAGCCTGATGGAGAAACGGATCCTTATCCTGGACGGCGCGATGGGGACGCAGATTCAGGAGCAAAAGCTGGAGGAGGCCGACTACCGTGGGCAGCAGTACAAGGACCACCCCGGGGAACTGAAGGGCAACAACGACCTTCTGGTGCTGACATCGCCGGAGGTCATCCGGGACATCCATG
The DNA here is from genome assembly GCA_009908535.1 of Verrucomicrobiota bacterium. Lineage (GTDB taxonomy): Bacteria > Verrucomicrobiota > Verrucomicrobiia > Opitutales > Oceanipulchritudinaceae > Oceanipulchritudo. Next base: position 10,106 of record JAAAOD010000135.1, on the reverse strand, counting down.
TGGGCTTTCTGCGGGCGGGCGCGGACATCATTGAAACGAACACCTTTAACGCGAACCGCATCTCGCAGGCCGATTACTCCATGGAGGGCGAGGTTCGGGAGATGAACATCGCGGCGGCGAAAGTGGCCAGGGAAGCGGCGGAGACCTTTGCCACCGAGGAGGACCGCCCCGTTTTCGTGACGGGGGTACTCGGCCCGACCAACCGGACCGCCTCCCTTTCCCCGGATGTGAACAATCCCGGATACCGGGCCGTCTCCTTCGAGGACCTGCGAATCGCTTACAAGGAGCAGGCGGAGGCCCTTGCCGAAGGCGGCGTGGACGCCTTCCTCATCGAAACCATTTTCGACACCTTGAACGCGAAAGCCGCGGTTTTCGCCCTGCAGGAATTATTCGAGGAAAAGGGCCGCAGCTGGCCCATTCAGATTTCGGTGACCATTACGGACGCCTCCGGGCGCACCCTTTCGGGACAGACCACGGAAGCTTTCTGGAACAGTATCGCGCATGCGCGACCGCTTTCGGTGGGTATTAATTGCGCCCTTGGCGCGAAGGAGATGGCCCCCTACGTGGAGGAGCTGGCCCGCATTGCCGACACCTTCGTCAGCTGCCATCCCAACGCTGGCCTGCCGAACGCATTCGGCGAGTACGACGACTCGCCGGAGCACATGGCTTCCCTGCTGGGCGGCTTCGCGAAGGAAGGCTGGTTGAACCTGGTCGGCGGTTGCTGCGGCAGCACGCCCGGGCATATTACCGCGATCCGCGAAGCGGTCCAGCAACACCCCCCGCGCAGGATTCCCGAGGTCCCCATCGCCTCCCGTTACAGCGGCCTTGAACCGACCAGGATCGACGAGGGCGGCTCCTCCTCTTTCTTCGTGATCGGGGAACGCACCAACGTCACCGGCTCCCCGCGCTTCCGCAAGCTCATCAAAAACGGCGACATGGAGGACGCCCTCGAAGTGGCCCGGCAACAGGTGGAAAACGGGGCCAACATGATCGACGTCAACTTCGACGAGGGCCTCCTCGATTCGGAGCAATGCATGACCGACTTTCTCAATCTCGTCGCCGCCGAGCCGGACATTTCGCGCGTTCCGGTCATGGTCGATTCCTCCAAGTGGTCGGTGATCGAGGCGGGCCTTCGCTGCCTCCAGGGAAAAGGCGTCGTCAACTCCATCAGCCTCAAAGAGGGCGAAGAAACCTTTCTGAAACAGGCGAAGCTGATCCGCCGCTACGGATCGGCCGTCGTGGTCATGGCTTTTGACGAGGAGGGCCAGGCCGTGACCACCGAAGGAAAGGTCCGCATCTGCAAGCGCGCCTACGACCTGCTCGTGGAGAAACTGGACTTCCCGCCGCAGGACATCATTTTCGACCCCAACATCCTCACCGTGGCGACGGGGATGGAGGAACACAACGAATACGCGATCAACTTCATCAAGGCCACCGCGGAAATCAAAAAGCAGTGCCCGCACGCGCGCATCAGCGGGGGTGTATCCAATATTTCCTTTTCCTTCCGCGGGAATAACATCGTCCGCGAGGCCATGCACTCGGCCTTTCTTTACCACGCCATGGCGGCGGGCATGGACATGGCCATCGTCAATGCCGGCATGCTTGCGGTCTACGAGGATGTGGATGCGAACCTCCGGGAGAAAATCGAAGATGTCCTTTTCAATCGCAAAGAGGACGCGACCGATAACCTCATCGAGCTGGCGGAGCAGTACAAAGGTCAGAAGAGCGAAAGCGCCGATACCGACAAGCTGAAATGGCGCGAGGACACCGTGGAGAACCGGCTCGGCTACGCCATCCGGCACGGAATCGTGGATTTTGTCGACGATGACACGGAGGAAGCACGGCAAGCCTACGGTCGTCCCCTCGAAGTGATCGAGGGACCTCTCATGGACGGCATGCGCGTGGTCGGCGATCTCTTTGGGGAGGGGAAAATGTTCCTTCCCCAGGTGGTGAAGAGCGCCCGGGTCATGAAGCGGGCCGTCGCCATCCTGACCCCTTACATGGAGAAGGAGAAGGAGGAACGGCAGAAGGCCGCCCGCGCCAGAGCCGACGCCGACGGCACCGTCTACAAAGCGGAAAAGGAATCCGCCGGCGACATCGTCCTCGCCACGGTCAAAGGCGATGTGCACGACATCGGCAAAAACATCGTCGGCGTCGTCTTGTCGTGTAACAACTACGAGGTGCACGATCTCGGGGTCATGGTTCCCTGCGATAAGATCATCCAGAAGGCGAAAGAGGTGGACGCGGACATCGTCGGCCTCAGCGGACTCATCACCCCTTCCCTCGACGAGATGGTGCACAACGCCGCCGCTTGCAAGCGCGAGGGGATCGAGGTTCCCCTTCTCATCGGCGGGGCGACGACCTCCAAGGCGCACACCGCCGTGAAGATCGAACCGGAGTACGACGGCGCCGTCGTCCATGTTCCCGACGCCTCCCGCGTCGTCGGCGTCTGTTCGCGTCTTCTAGGCGAATCCACCCGCGAAGCCGCCGTTACCGAAGCACGCGAGCAGAATGAGAAGCACCGCCGCATGCACGAGGAGAGCCAGAGCAACAAGGCGCCCCTGCTCAGTTTCGAGGAGGCCGGCGCCCGCGCTGTGACCTTTGACTGGGATCAGCAGGACATCGCGCGTCCGGAAGTGCTCGGTCGCCAGGTGCTTGCCGACCTTCCCGCTTCCGCCCTTGTTCCTTACATCGACTGGTCGCCGTTCTTCTGGACATGGGAACTGAAGGGCAAGTACCCGAAAATCCTTGAAAGCAAAAAGTACGGGGAGGAAGCCACGCGCCTCTTCAAGGATGCCCAGGCTATCCTCGAGGAGCTCCTCGGGGAGGATGTCCTGCACCCGCGCGCGGCCTACGGCCTGTGGCCGGCGAATGCGGTCGGCCAGACCGTCGAGCTCTACAGCGATGAGGAGCGCAGCGAGGTGGTGACCCGTTTCCACTTTCTTCGTCAGCAGAAAAACAAGTCCGCGAAGGAAGGCAGTCATGCCATCTGCTGTAGTGACTTTATCGCTCCAAAGGAAAGCGGGCACATCGACTACATGGGTGCCTTCGCCGTCACCTCCGGCGCCGAAATCGAGGAAATTGCCCGGCGTTACGAGGAGAAGCACGACGATTACAATGCCATCCTCGTCAAAGCGCTCGGCGACCGTCTCGCCGAAGCTTACGCCGAATATCTCCACGCGGAGGTTCGCCGCCAATGGGGCTTTGGAAAGGTGGAAAACCTCTCCAATGAGGAGCTGATCGCGGAAAAATACCGCGGCATCCGGCCTGCTGCCGGCTACCCCGCGACGCCGGACCATACCGAGAAGGACACCCTCTTCGACCTCCTCGACGCCCCGGCGACCACCGGCATCACCCTGACCGAGAACAAGGCCATGTACCCGGCGGGCGCAGTTTCCGGTCTCTACTTCGCCCATCCGGATGCAAAATACTTTCATGTGGGAAAGATCGGCCGCGATCAACTCGAGGCATATGCGGCATGGAAACAGGTTCCAGTCGAGGAGATGGAGCGGTGGCTCGCCCCCTTGCTCTAAGCGGCGGATCTTTCCCTATTTCCCGTCGACCAGCTCGACCTGTACGCCTCTCCCGCGCAGGGCCTCCAGCATCGCGGGGTTGGCGCGACGGTCGGTGATGACCACGTCGACATCCTCGGGTTGTGCCGCTGTTAACAGGGATCCGGACCCGAACTTGGTATTGTCGGCAAGAACGACGACTTTTTCCGCCTTCCGGATCATGGCCTCCTTGATGGCTACTTCCTCCGCTATCGGATCCGTGAAGGCGAGCTCATGGGAAATGCCATGAGTGCCGACAAAGGCCACCTGGCAGGAGGTTTCCTGAAAATAGGCCAGGGCCCGCGCACCGACGAAATTGCCGGATACAAAACGGAGACGCCCCCCCGAAACCTCCACGAGACAGTCCAGTCCCGCGTCCCGCGCCAGAGAAGCGAAAAGCAGGCTGTTGGTGTGGACACGCACCCGTCGCCCGTGAAGAAAGGAAATCATCTGAATCACTGAGCTGCTGCCGTGGGCCGAGATATTCCCACTGCGGGGACAATGGCGTTCCACAGCGAATTCCGCGAGCCGCTGCTTCAGTTCCTCGTCGGTGCTGAAACGCTGGTCAAAGGGCCGCTCCTCGCTGTACTGCCGTAGCACCGCTCCTCCGTGCGCCGTAATCTGCAGCAGGCCCTCTTCCTGCAACTTGTCGAGGGCGTTCTGCAGGGTGTTTTTGTCGACCTGGAGTTTCTTCAGCAGGTGCTCGCGCCCCGTTACCCCCTGGTCCTCGAGGATGGTGAGAATTTTCGTGCGCAGGGTCGCCTGCTCCCCCGACCGCGACGACGGCATTAACTTATCGAAAATGAGACGTGGCAAATTCATGACAAGCGGCAGATCCAACGGAAGAAAGGCCGTGGCGGAACCGGACTCCGACAACGGCAACGCTGGCAAACCGGACAAGCCATGTCAAACCGCTGGCCTTACCCGTCCTTGTTTTTCATGGAGAGGCCTGCCTGCTCGAGCTCCTCCTTGTATTTCCTGAATAGACCCCGGAACTGGTGGTAGGAGAGCCCGAGAAGCCGGGCGGCCTCGCCCTGGTGAAACCGGGTCGCCCCGAGGGCGGCGCGCAGAGCCTCCACTTCCAGCTCGCGCACGAGGTCGGGAAGGAGGTTTTCTCCGGGAATAAAGCGCGGGCGGGAACCCGTTCCCTCCCCTTCCTGTGCCGGCCGGGTCGCCGCCGGCGTTTGCGCGGGCGCGAAGGGAGAGGCAAAGGGATCAAACTGAACCGCCTCGATGTCCTCGCCCCCGCTTGCATAGACGGCCCGCTCCACAGCGTTTTTCAATTCACGGATGTTGCCCGGCCAGGGATAGCGTTCCAATTGCTCCAGTGCCGCATCCGAAAAGGGGGGCACCTTCCGCCACCCCAGCTCCTGGGCCATCCTTGCCGCAAAATTGCGGGCCAGCAGCGGTATATCCTCCCGACGCTCCCGCAGCGGAGGCAGAAAGAGGACCTCAAAGCTGAGACGGTCCAGCAGATCCCGCTTGAATTTGCCCGCCTCCGCCAGCCCGGGCAGGTCCGCATTTGTCGCCCCGATGATGCGCGTGTCCACCTCGATCGAGGCACTGCCCCCCACCCGCTCAAAGCGCCCATATTCGACCACGCGCAGGATCTTCTCCTGCACCGTCAGAGGAATAAGGCCGATTTCATCAAGAAAAAGCGTTCCGCGGTTGGCCGCCTCGAAACGGCCCATCCGCTGCCGGGTCGCTCCCGTGAAAGCCCCCGCTTCGTGGCCGAACAATTCTGACTCGAGGACCGAGGGTGACAGCGCCGAACAATTCAGCGCCACCAACGGCCCTTTCCATCGCCCGGAGAGGTAGTGCAGGCGCGAGACCGCCAGTTCCTTGCCCGTTCCCCGTTCGCCGACAATCAGCACTGGCCGGTCGACCACAGCCACCTTGGAAAGCCTTGCCTGGAAATCGAGGAAAGCTTCCGATTCCCCGAGGGCGTCCATTTGCGGGCTCATTGTCCCCGCCTCCAGCTCGTTGCCTGCATGGGTCATGCTTGGATGATTTTGCCAGATTCTGGTTTTGTCGACCTCAAAGCGGCCTCTTTTTCCGTCGTGCTCTCCTTTCCTCAAATTCATAATTTGCAGATAATTCGTGCCTTGCGATTTCAGTGCCAATTTCTGGCACGCTTTCTGATAAACTGTCCCTATCCACTTTAACAAAGGTTGATTCAATGGGTATATTCTCAAGATTCCGTGACATCGTCGGTTCCAACATCAACGCCATGCTCGAAAAGGCCGAGGATCCTGAAAAGCTCATCAAACTGATGATTCAGGAGATGGAGGACACCCTCGTCGAACTGAAGGCCTCCTGCGCCGGGGCCATGGCCAGCCGTACCCGCGTCGAGCGGGCCCGTGAAACCGCCGCCACCCGCGCCCGCCAGTGGGACCGCAAAGCCCGCCTCGCCGTCGAGAAAGGCCGGGAGGACCTCGCCCGCGAAGCCCTTCTGGAAAAACGCGCCAGTGCCGAGGAAGCGGAAGCCCGCCGCGCCGAGGTGGATCACTTCGACGACCTCGTCAGCCAGTACCAGAAGGATATCCAGCAGCTGGAAGACAAATTGCAGACGGCCCGCAACAAACACCGCATCCTCGTCCAGCGCCACATCCACGCCGGCCAGCGTAAAACCGCGCAGACGCGCATCCGCAATGCCGACCACAACGACGCCTTCGTCCGCTTCGAACAGTTTGAGAACCGGATCGACCGCATGGAGGCGGACGCCGATCTTGTGAATTACAGGGGAAGCTCCCTCGAGGACGAGTTCAGCAAGCTGGAAACCGATGAGGAAATCGAGCGCGAGCTGGAAAACCTGAAGAAAGGCGGCTCGCCGGACGGCAGCGGGAAGCAGGAATCCTGAACGCCTCGCCTTGCCTTGGCGCGATGAAGCGCCAAGGCTCTGTTCCTCTTACCCAACCACCTTTCCGCCATGCCTGTAGAATATCTCGTTCCCGTCCTCATCGTTTTCATCGTCGTCGGCCTGCCCATTCTGAGCGCCACCCTGATCAAGCTGGCCAAGATCATCCGCGGCGAAGGCGACAGCCGATCCCGCCAAAACGGCCGCGGCGGTGCCGAAGAAACGGAGATGCTGCAGGAAATCAACCGTACCCTTTCCCGCCTCGAAAAGCGTATCGATTCCCTTGAGACAATCGTCCTCGACAAGGATCCCCGCTGATCAACCTTCCACCAATCTTTCATCCCCTTCCCATGCAAGACCGCAATCGCACCCTTTACCGTTCCCGCCGTGGCTGGATCTTTGGCGTCTGTCAAGGCGTCGCCAACTACGCCGATATTCCCGTGGGATGGATCCGCCTCGGGGCGGTTGTCGCCCTGCTCATGACCGGCTTCTGGCCCATGTTCCTGCTCTACATCGTCGCCGCCATCTTTCTGCGGCCGGCCCCTGTTCTCGATTTTTCCGACGAAGAGGACTGGAATTTTTACCAGACCTACGTGACCGACCGGAAAATTGCTCTGCAGCGCCTCAAACGCAGATGCGAAACCCTCGACCGCCGCACCCGCAGGATGGAGAATATCGTCACTAATCCGAGCTATGACTGGGAGCGCCGTTTCCATTCCGGAAGCTGACGTTTTTCACTGGACCATTATTTTCAGGCTCCTTTACAGTCTGGCCGGTGTCATGGATTTTCCTGACACCGGCTTTTTTTGACCCTGATATGGATCTGAAGAAACATCCATTTTTTCGAAATATGGAGCCGGAGCACGCGGATACGCTCTCCCGCAACGCCCTCATCCAGAAGTTCCCCAAGGGAACGATCATTTTCGAGGAAGGGGATATCTCCGATGCCATTTACCTGATCCTCGAGGGCAATGTGGCCTTTTACAAGCAGGTCAAGAACCGGGGCCACCTCAGCATCAGCTCGAGCGGGAAGAACGAATATTTCGGGGAGATCGGCGTCCTCACCAACGACCGGCGCTCCCTGCGCGCGGAGGCCCGCACGGATTGTGCCATTGCCTGCCTTCCGGGAGCGGCCATTGTCAACTACCTCCACAACATGCCCTCGATCGTGCAGGGCCTTTTCGGCTCCATTATCCAGCACCTGCACGAAACCACCCGGCATTTTATCGACGATCGCCTCCAGCAAGAGAAGATGGCCCTCGTCGGCAGCATGACGAACACGATCATCCACGACTTCAAGAACCCTTTCTGTCTCATCAGTCTCAGCGCGCAGCTCCTTCGGCAGCGCCATCGCGACGAAGAATCGCGGCGCCTTTGCCAGAATATCGAGAAGCAGGTGGACCGCATGGTCTCCATGGTCACAGAGTTGTCCGAGTTTTCGCGCGGGGAGCATACAATTAACAAGGAGCGCATCGGTCTCAAAGAGCTCTTCGACGAATTCCGCTCCCTGAATCAGCCGTACTTCAGCAACGAGGCGATCACGGTCACCCTTGATGTGCCGAAGGTCCAGATCCTTGGGGCCAAGCCCAAGCTTTTCCGGGTCCTGCAGAACCTGATGGCCAATGCCATTGAAGCCTTCGGCGAGAAAGAGGGAAGCATCAAGATCACCGGAAACGTGGACCATTCGGAGCGGATGGCCCGCGTCCTCCTGGAGGATGATGCCGGCGGGATCCCGGAATCAATCCGGGAGCGTTTTTTCGAGCCTTTTGTTTCCTACGGAAAGCGGGAGGGCACCGGCCTTGGAACGGCCATTGTCCGTTCCATCGTTGAGGCTCACGGCGGCTCCATCCAGTTCCGCACCGAAACGGGCCGGGGCACCATTTTCACGATTTCCCTCCCCCTTGCCGGGTGATCATTCCCCGGAATTTTCGCGGTCTGATACCCTAAGCCGGCGAGCTCCCGTGAAGAGCAGTTCATCCCCTTCAAGCGGAGCGAAAACCGCTCTCCCGGGCCAGTGGTAGCTGCCCGGCCAGACCGCTTCGAGGTCGACGGAAAAGCGGTGGGTTCCCGCGGTGGCGGACGGGAGAAGAAAGGTGACCTCCTCCGGCCTCGAACGGAGAATGACTCCGGCAGGCGAAGGACCGGACGAGGTTTCTCGGGCAGGAGGGCCCCTGTGGCGGAAGTTGTCCCCGGAAAAGGCAAATCCCGCCGGAACGGGGAAATCCAGGCGGAGATAAGAATGGGATGTTTCCAGATCGACGGCAAGGACCTGGCGCAGGCGCTCCCCGGTGCGCAGGGGTTGCTCTCCCTCGAAGGGTTCCTCTCGCAGGATCGGTCCTTCGAGAAGGGTCGGCTCATGATAAACCCGCAACAGGGAAGAGGGCTTGCCCGGACCGGCCTCCACGACGGTTTTTCGCCCGAGCGCAAGCAGGTAGCGGAAGGGGACATTCCCCTCCCCGGAGAGGGTCCATCGGGTGGAGTCCCCGCTCCCGGAAAAAGTGGCGGGGGTCAGGGTCAGGCAGGCGCGCTCCGGAGTACCGGGATCAAGGGAAACCGACCCGAGACGCCGCTCCCCCGCCTCCAGCACAAGGCTGCCCTCGAGAAAGAAATCCCCGTCGCGCCGGAAACTCGCCATCAGGTGCAGAAGGCCGGCCGCGGGGCGCCACCCGGTGCGCGGTCCCTCCCCGCCGAGACGGGCAAGGTACCGGCCAAGGAAAGCGTAGGCGGCCCCCTGTGGGATCTCCACGCTTCCGGCAAGGGCATGATAGGCAAGGGCGGAGGAAAAGGCATCCGCCCGTCCAGCCTCCCGTGCCTCCAGCGCGGTCTCGAGAAGTTGGATTTCCTCCTGGAACTGGAAGGTCCTGGCCAGCAAAAGCAGTTGGGCGAGATTCCCGGCATCGAGATCATTCCGATGACGGAAAAGGTCGAGAAACCGGCGGGCCTGCAGTCGGGTTGGGCGCACGGCCCGGTCCCCCGTCCCCGGGTCGGCGAGACCACGTAGATAGAGCAGCATCTGCCCGTTCGAAATGTCCTTCCGCAGCAGTTCCCTCCCCGCGAAGCTTTCCAGCCGCTCCCTTCGCCCGGGTTCCAGTTGCGGAGGCGGATCAAAATGACGAAGGACCCAGAGGCCGAGGCCGCTCAGGAACGGATCCGAAGACAGCGAGGGATGCACGCTCAATCCGCCATCCTCTTTCTGGTGCGCGCGGAAAGTATCGGCCAGCCGTCGTGCGGCCCGCTCGACGGCCATCGGATCGGGATCCAGCCGCTGCCGGGACTTCGCCTGCAGGAGGGCCCAGTCCCCCATCGATGACAACAGGGGCACCACCGGGGCGAGCTCGTCCCTGATCTCCGGCCATACGTGTTGAAAAATTGGATACAACCCCGCGCCCGCGAGGAGCCGGGAATCCGCCTGCCCCGCCGGGGCGACCTCCAGCGCCAGAGCTTTCCCTCCCCCGGAGGCGCTTGCCGCCTTGAAGGCGATCGCCCCGGAAGGCCCGACTGCCGGGATTTTTAAGCGGAGTTCCCGCGGCTGCCGTTCCCCCTCGATCCGCACGCGCACATCCACACTCGGGCCTGCCCCGGCCTGCACGGGGCGCTCCAACGGCAACCGGCGGCCGGAAGGGATGGAAACGGACTGCACATCTTCGCCGTCGGTAAAGGCTCCCCCGCTGCACATCCAGTTGACTTGCAGATCGAGA
>JAAAOD010000138.1 GCA_009908535.1 Verrucomicrobiota bacterium | reverse complement strand
CGACGCGTCTCTCGACGAGCTTGCCGGCATGATCCACCATCACCTGGCGGAGGCAAACGCGTCCGTCTTCACACCGTGGCAGGTCTCCGGGAGCGAGAAGAGTGAACACAACCTCATGGAAATGAGTACCTTCACCCCGAAAACCCGCGCCATGCAGCACTACGCGAGCGTGATCGAAGCGGGCATGACCCGCATCCCCACGAATTCGGACGGGAATGTGCGCACGACCGCCTTCGGCGACCGCGCGACAGGGGAACTCGGCATCGTTCTCCTCAATGTCGAGAATGCGGCCGAGGAGGTGACCCTTGACGTCTCCTATCTCGACGTGGCGAATTTCGATGGGGTCCGGACGACCCGCGCATCCGCCTTCGAGGACCTCGGCACCATCCCCGTTTCCGATGGGACAGCGACCCTGACCGTGCCCGCCCGCTCGATCGTCAGTCTCTCCGCCGAAGACGTCGGGTTCGAAGACATCCCCGTTCTCACGGTGAACAGCGGCGAAATGCTGCTGCAGGTTCCCGGCTACGCGAGCGAGCTTTCCATTCCCGTCGCGATCGAGGACGAGGCCTATCCATGGTCCGCTTCCCTTTCCTCGAGGCGCTGGGCGGAAATCGTGGCTGGCGAATCCGGAACCGGCTCCGGCGCCATATCGGTCGCCTTCGAGGACAATTTTTCCGATACGCACGAGCGCGCGGTCGACCTGACCGTGAACGGCCTCACCCTCAGCATCGTTCAGGCCCCCTACACCGATCCGCCGGTCAGCTGGTGGAAGGCCGTCCCGTCGGATTCCACCACCGGCGCTCGCGATACCGCCTCCCTTTCCGCCTCCCACGCCGGCATCGGCTGGGTGCACGACGACCTCTGGCCCTTCCTCTATGTCCATAGCCTCGGCGGCTGGACATGGGTCTCCTCCGCGCACGGTAACCCCGACAGCTTCTACGCCTACAGCTTCCAGGACCGTTCCTGGGTCTGGATGAGCGCCGCAACCGGATGGGCCTACCGCTTCAGGGACCCCGGCGGATGGATCCTGGTCGCCGGCTGAGGAGGCCCGGATTCGTCGGAAGCGCGCGAAAAGGGAGCTTCTTTGGCGGAAACGGAGATGGTCGGCAACCTTGGACAGCTTACGGTAGGGTTTACGGTGTATTGTTGGGTAGGGGATTAATCAATACAGGTTGGCTTGGAAGGGCTTACTATGCGCCAAAAGAAGCGCCTCGCCGCCCTCTTCAAGCGCTATCCCGCCTGGCAAGCCCTCTCATGCCAAAATGCGCGAGATCTGCGACCTACTCTGGCATATCGAGGACCTCAAAAGCGTCGGTTTCCAACAACGCAAAACCCTCGCTAATACCCTCACTTCATGGGCCGAGCCCATCGCCGCCATGGTGCGGGCGAGGGGAATCGAACCCCTCCCTCAGGCTTGGGAAGCCCACGTACTACCGATATACTACGCCCGCCCGTGCCGGGCCGTTGCTGAAAACGGCTTAAACGAAATATGGATTGGTAGCGCGGGAGGAGGAAAGTTGGCAAGAGCAAAGCGCGGCCTCCCCTACTCGAAGGCCCGCCGCCCCTCGAGGGCGCTGCGCAGGGTGGTGGCGTCGGCGAAGGGAATGCCGCCGCCGCTGGGCAGGCCGAAGCCGATGCGGGTGACCTTCAGGTCCGGGCGGGCCAGGACCTCCTCCTGCAGGTAGTGGCAGGTGGACTCGCCCTCGATGTCGTTGGAAAGGGCGAGGATCACTTCCGTGTAGGGGCCCGACTCGATACGTTCGCGCAGGCTTTCGATGGAAAGCTGTTCCGGCCCGACGTCGTGGATCGGCGACAACTTGCCCTGCAGGACATGATAATGCCCGCGGTAGGCCCCGGCGTGTTCCATCGCGCGCAGGTCCGGGACCGTCTCCACGACGCAGAGCACCCCCGCGTCGCGGCGCGGGTCGGCGCAGATCTCGCAGAGGTCGCCTTCGCAGAGATTGCCGCAGCGCGGGCAGGCCGCCACCTGTTCCGTGGCCGTGCGCAGGCGTTGCAGCAGCTCCTCCGCCTTGTCCGGCTTTTCCACGAGCAAGTGCAGGGCGAGCCGCTCGGCGGACCGGTATCCGAGCCCGGGCAGCCGCTTCAGGCATTGCTGCAGCTGTTCAAAAGCGCCCGCCATGGGGAATCCGCGCTCAGCCCATGCCCGGCATGCCGGGCATCTGAAATTCGTTCGTCACTTCCTGCATGGCCGCCTCGCTCTTCTCGCTCGCCTGCTTGAGGCCGTCGCGTACCGCCTCGAGGAGGGTCTCCTCGACCAGTTCCGGATCCTCCTTGAGGAACTCCGGATCCAGCTTGATCGCCTTCACCTCCTGCGAGAGCGTCACCGTAACTTTGACCGCGCCGCCGCCGCTGGCGACTTCCAGCTCCTGCTTGGCCAATTCATCCTGAACCGCAGACATCTTCTTCTGCATCTTGTTCATCTGCTTGAGCATCTTACCGAGACCCGCCATAACGCCGCCAGCGTCCGCGAGCCCTCCAGTAAAGTCAAGCGCGCCACTTCCCCGCGAAGCGGAGGGCCGTCGCGAGGTGCAGCCGCATGCCCAGCGGCAGCAGGTCGTCGTTGAAGTCGAAGGCCGGATGATGGCAGGACGGCACCTCCTCCACTCCCTCGGGACAGGACGGCAGGAAGTAGAAGAACGCCGGCACGCGCTGCCCGTAGAAAGCGAAGTCCTCCCCACCCATGTTCGGGGCCACCTCGACCAGCCGCTCGCCCATGCCGAGATCGCCCACGATCTCCCGGAAGACCGCTCCCGCCACGGCATCGTTGACGACCGGCGGATAGCCAGTCTCGCAGCGCACCGAGACCGCCGCTCCGTGCGCCGCTGCGACCCCGCGCGCCCGCTCCTCGATGGCCTCCCGCAGCCATGCCAGCACCGGTTCCTCCAGCGCCCGGAAGGTCCCCTGCAGCAGCGCCTTTTCCGGAATGATGTTGTAGGCGCTGCCGGCGCAGAAGCGCGTCACCGAGACGACCCCCGGCTGGACCGGATTCAGCGACCGCGCCACCAGCCCCTGCAGCTGCTCCACCAGACAGGCCCCGCAATAGACCGGATCCACCGTGCGGTGTGGCATCGCGGCGTGTCCGCCCTCCGCCCGGATCTCGATGTCAAAGGTCCCCGTTCCCGCCATCGCCGGGCCCTCCGTGTAGGCAAGGGTGCCCGCCTTGCCGCGCCCGTCCGGGAGGTTGTTGTGCAGGCCATACATCGCCGCCACGGGCGGATCGTCGAGGACCCCCGCCTCGCAGAGCTTCCGGCCGCCGCCCCCGCCTTCCTCCGCCGGTTGAAAGACGAGGCAGACCGGGCCTTCCAGCCGGTCCGCGTTCCGCGCGAGGATGCGCCCCGCCCCGGCCAGCATGGCGGTATGCCCGTCATGGCCGCAGGCGTGCATCTTGCCCGGAATGGTGGAGGCCCACGGCACCCCGCTGCGTTCCTCGATCGGCAGCGCGTCCATGTCCGCGCGGATCCCGACCGCCGGACCCGGCTTGTCCGCGCCGAAAACCACCTTGATCCCGGTCCCGGCAAGCCCCGTCTCCACCCGCGCCCCCGGCAGCTCGCCTAGAAATGCCAGCACCCGCTCCGCCGTGCCCGTCTCCTCATAGCCGAGTTCCGGATGCCGGTGCAGCTCGTGCCGTAGTTCGCGCACGGCCGGCAGCAGCTCCTTGATCTGCCGTGCAAGGGAGGCTGGCTCGTTGCTCATGCAGTCCGACATAGGAAAGGCCGCGCCAATGGCGAGGGAGATCGCAAAGCCGACCGCCCATCGCCTCAGTGAAGTAGCCTCAGGGAAATAGCCGAAGTCGTGAGAGTTCGGCTCCGGCCACGGAAGCGCCGCAGCGCTTCCCTCCGGGTTGCTTCGGCTACACGTAGGCCCGTTGGATCTGCCGGTCGCAGACAAATCCCTGCCGAATGGACCACGCCATCAGCTCCGGCGTGCTGCCGACGCCCACTTTGCTCATGACATTGCGCCGATGTCCCTGCACCGTCGATTCCCGCAGCCCCACCCGGTCGCCGATCTCCGCATTGGAGAGCCCAAGCGCGAAATACCGGATCAGTTCCTCCTCCCGCGGCGAGAGCGTCTTATAAAAGGCCGTTCCCTCCTGCACCAGTTTACGGAAGGTCCGCTCCACCCGCTCGGTGTAGTACGTGCGCCAGTTGGCAATCGCTCTGACCGCGCGCAGCAGCTCGTCCCCGTCCGTCTCCGCCTTGTCCAGAACCCCCATTACGCCGCTCTTCTTCAACTTCAGCACTGGATAGCTCCCCACGTGCGCGGTCACAACAAGGATCCGCGTCGACGGCCGCCGCTCCATCTGCCGATCGATGAATTCCCAGCCCTCGCCATCCGGCAGGTCCATGTCCAGCAGGACAAGGTCCGGCTCCTGCCGCTCGCTCATCCGCTGCGCCGTCTTCCGGTCCGAAGCCGCTCCCACCACCCGGTACCCCGCCGTGCCAAGCCAGTGAAAAAGATATTCCCGCATCAGCGTTTCGTCCTCCACGATCAGCACTTTTTCGATATTCATAAGGCCGTTAGGTAGAGGCCGGGCACTTAAGAGCAAGCATGAAGCCTACCTTTTTTCAGGTAATTTTCTAATGAAACCTTGCCCCGCCGCCCTCATGCAAGCGGAGCCGTCCCTGGTGGCGGGCGGGGAGGCTTCCGCCTTGGTTCCGGGATCAAATTGTTCGGCACGGCGAAAAACCTTCTCGCCCGCGAGTACGTGGTCAGCGGCCATCCCCATGGAGCCCGCGCCGGCAGCCCCCGGCAGGTCCTCGGCGGCGTGCGCTGGCGCTTCTGAAAGCGGGCATGAAAAAGGCCGCCGGTTCGATGCCGGCGGCCTTTTTTTTGCCAAAACAAAAAAACGCGGAAGCGCTTAGTAGCGGTAGTGGTCGCTCTTGTAAGGCCCGTTGACGGGCACCCCGATGTAGTCGGCCTGTTCTTTGCTGAGCTTGGTCAGTTTGGCCCCGATTTTTTCGAGGTGCAACCGGGCCACTTCCTCGTCGAGGTGCTTCGGGAGAATGTAGACGCCCGGGGTGTACTGCTCGACGTTCTTCCACAACTCGACCTGCGCCAGCACCTGGTTGGTGAAGCTGTTGGACATGACGAAGCTCGGGTGGCCGGTGGCGCAGCCGAGGTTCACAAGGCGGCCTTCGGCCAAGAGATAAATCGAGTTGCCGTTCGGGAATTCGAACTGGTCGACCTGCGGCTTGATGTTCACGCGCTTGGCCTGCTTATCGTTCATCAGCTTGGCGACCTGAATCTCGTTGTCGAAGTGCCCGATGTTACAGACGATCGCCTGGTCGGCCATTTCCGCCATGTGCTCCGCCGTGATGACGTCCTTGTTGCCCGTCGTGGTCACGTAAATGTTCCCCCAGCCGAGGGTGTCCTCAATCGTCATGACGCGGTGGCCTTCCATGGCC
Source organism: Verrucomicrobiota bacterium (assembly GCA_009908535.1). Lineage (GTDB taxonomy): Bacteria > Verrucomicrobiota > Verrucomicrobiia > Opitutales > Oceanipulchritudinaceae > Oceanipulchritudo. The sequence continues at coordinate 13,272 of JAAAOD010000138.1, read as the reverse complement.
GCCTGCAGCGCGCAGATCGGGTCGACTTCGGTCACGACGACCTGGGCACCCATGCCGCGCAGGGCGTCGGCGCATCCCTTGCCGACGTCGCCGTAGCCGCAGACTACCGCGACCTTGCCAGCGATCATGACGTCCGTGGCGCGCTTGATGCCATCGATGAGGCTTTCGCGGCAGCCATACAGATTGTCGAATTTGCTCTTCGTGACGGAATCGTTCACATTGATGGCCGGGACGAGCAGCGTTTCCGCCTTCTGACGTTCATAGAGGCGGTGGACGCCGGTGGTCGTCTCCTCGGAAACGCCCTTCCAGTCTTCCACCACTTTCTGCCAGCGCAGCGGATCTTCGCGGTTCACTTCCTTGAGGAGGTTCTTCACGACCGCTTCTTCCTCGCTGTCGGCTTCCTCTTCGACCCACTTGCTGCCGTTTTCGAGCTCGTGGCCCTTGTGGATGAGCAGGGTCGCGTCGCCGCCGTCGTCGACGATCAGCTGCGGACCCTTGCCGTCCGGCCAGGTGAGAGCCTGATAGGTGCACCACCAGTATTCTTCGAGCGTCTCGCCCTTCCATGCGAAGACCGGGACGCCCTTGGCCACCACGGCGGCGGCGGCATGGTCCTGCGTCGAGAAGATGTTGCAGGAACACCAGCGCACGTCCGCGCCCAGTTCCGTCAGCGTCTCGATCAGCACCGCCGTCTGCACCGTCATGTGCAGGGAACCGGTGATGCGCACCCCCGCGAGCGGCTTGTCCGCCGCGTACTTTTCGCGGGTGGCCATCAGGCCCGGCATTTCCTTCTCGGCAATTTCGATTTCCTTGCGACCAAAATCGGCAAGGTTCAGGTCGGCCACCTTATGGTCGACCGTCTCCAGTGTTTGCGTACTCATAAGTTCTTCTTTGTTTCGGGTTCTCAGGCAACGCCGCTGGCGAGCGCGCTCTTCAACTGCTCGACGCGGTTGCACTGTTCCCACGGCAGTTCCGCTTTCCCGAAATGGCCGTAGTTCGTGCTCGAACGGTAGATCGGGCGAAGGAGATCCAGTTCCTTCACGATGTTCGCGGGCCGGAAATCAAAAATCTCCCTTACCGCCTTCGAAATTTCCTCCGCCGGCGCCTTGCCCGTGTCAAAGGTGTCGACGTGCACCGAGGTCGGGTGCGGGTAGCCGATCGCGTAGGCCACCTGCAGCTCGCAGATGTCGGCGAGACCGGCCGCGACGATGTTTTTCGCCACCCAGCGGCAGTAGTAGGCCGCCGAGCGGTCCACCTTGGACGGGTCCTTGCCGGAGAAGGCGCCGCCGCCGTGACGGCCCCAGCCACCGTAGGTATCGACGATGATCTTCCGCCCCGTCAGGCCGGCGTCCCCTTCCGGGCCGCCAATGACGAATTTGCCCGTCGGGTTGATAAAGTATTCCGTCTCCTGCGTGACAAGTTCCTGCGGCAGGACGTGCTTCAGCACCTCCTCGCGCACGAATTCCTCCACTTCTTTCTGCGAAACGGACTCCCGGTGTTGCGTGGAGACGACGACGTTGTCGATGCCGGTGATTTTGCTGTCTTCGTAGCCGAGTGCCACCTGGCTCTTCGCGTCCGGACGCAGCCAGTCCACCTTGCCGCTCTTGCGCACTTCGGCGAGCCGGCGCAGGATCCGGTGCGCGTACATGATCGCCGCCGGCATCAATTCATCCGTCTCGTTGACGGCGTAGCCGAACATGATGCCCTGGTCGCCGGCGCCCTGTTCGTCCGTCTTCTTCCCTTCCGCCTCGCGTGCATCGACCCCTTGGGCAATGTCCGCGCTCTGCTTCGTCAGGTAGTTGTTGAGGAAAAAGGTTTCCGCGCCAAACACGGGATCGTCCTCCGCTTTCTTGTAGCCGATCTCGTTGATCGCCTCGCGGACGATGTCCGCGTAATCCAGCCTCGCTTCCGTCGTGATTTCTCCTGCAAGCGTCACCAGATTGCTCTTTACCAGCGTCTCGCAGGCCACACGGCTCTGCGGATCCTGCGCGAGGCAGGCGTCCAGGACGCTGTCCGAGATGAAATCGGCGACTTTATCCGGGTGTCCTTCCCCGACCGATTCCGAACTGAATTGCATTTTGATTCCCATAAGAATCCCTGTACCTTGTGGCTCCAGGATGGCATCGCAAGGGAAAATATCATCAAATCAGGATGAAATGATGCGTCTGCTCGTTTTTTACGATGGGCACTGCCCCTTCTGCCTCGGCTGGGTGCGGTTCCTCCTGCGCCGCGACCGGGCCGACCGGCTGCGTTTCGCTTCCCTGCAGGGGGACTGGGCCGCGGGCTTCTTCCGCGCCAACCGGCTCGACCGCCCCGACGCCGATTCCATGCTCGCATGGGACGGTCGTCGCCTGCACAAGGAATCCGGGGCCGCCCTGCGCATTGCCGCGGCGCTGCCATGGCCGTGGAGCTGGGGCCGCGGCCTGCGCGTCCTCCCGCGCGGCCTCCGCGACGGCCTCTACCGCTGGATCGCGCGCAACCGCTACCGCTGGTTCGGCCGGCATGAGCAGTGCCAGCTCCCGCAGGAGGGAGAGAGCCGGAAAATTCTCGATCAAACCCCCGCTTCCGGCGAAGAGTTCCTTCCATGAGCGTACAAACGAAGACCCTCTCCGTGCGTACCCGCGGCAAAGGGACCTATGAAGTGACCGGCGAAGTGGAGGAATTCCTGCGCTCCACCGGCCTGCGCGAAGGCCTCCTCACCGTCTTCTGCCGTCACACCAGCTGCAGCCTCGTCATCATGGAGAACGCCGACCCGAGCGCGCGCCGCGACCTTGAGGACTGGTTCGAGCGCAACGTGCCGGAAGACGATCCCGCCTTCACCCACACCCTCGAGGGCGCCGACGACATGCCCAGCCACATCCGCATGGCTCTCACCCGCAGCAGCGAGGTCATTCCCTTCACCGACGGACGCCTCGCCCTCGGCACATGGCAGGGCATCATGCTCTTCGAACACCGCCGCGCCCCCCATACGCGCTCCCTCGTCGTCTCCGCCATGAGCGAATAAGCCCTCCGTAGCGAATCAGCGATAGCGATTCGGTCCCCTCGTAGCGAATCAGCGACAGCGATTCGGTCCCCTCGTAGCGAATCTGCGACAGCGATTCGGTCCCCTCGTAGCGAATCAGCGACAGCGATTCGGTCCCCTCGTAGCGAATCAGCGACAGCGATTCGGTCCCCTCGTAGCGAATCAGCGACAGCGATTCGGTCCCCTCGTAGCGAATCAGCGACAGCGATTCGGTCCCCTCGTAGCGAATCAGCGATAGCGATTCGGTCATTCCGCCTCCGAACGGCTATCGCTCGTTCGCTACTCCGCAAAGCCGCCGCTCGTTCGCTACGGATTCGGCCGAACGGCTGTCGCTTGTTCGCTACGGGAGGGGGCGACGCCCGGGGATTGGGGGCATCAACCGGGTTGGACCATGCTCATCGGGTCAAGGGCCTTTTCGAGGTCGGCTTCCTTCATAAGGCCCTCCTCGAGCACGACCTCGCGCAGGGTCTTGTTTTCGGCAAAGGCCCTTTTCGCCACCTTGGCGGCGTTGTCGTAGCCGATGTAGGGATTGAGGGCGGTCACGAGCATGAGACTGCGCTTCACGAGCTGGTCGCAGGTCTCCTTGTTCACCTCGAGACCCTCCACGCAGCGGCGGCTGAAGGTGCTCGCGCCGTTGGCCAGCACAGTGATCGCATCGTGGAGCGACTTGGCGATCAAGGGGATGGTCACATTGAGCTCGAAGTGGCCGTCGCGACCGCACCCCTGCACGATCGTCGCCATGCCCTGCGCGTACAGGGAGGCCTGCACCAGCATCTCGCTCATGACCGGATTCACCTTGCCCGGCATGATGGAGGACCCTGGCTGCGTGGCGGGCAGGGCCAGCTCCCCGATCCCGCTGCGCGGTCCGCTCCCGAGGAGGCGGATGTCGTTCGCGACCTTGGTCAGGCTGGCCGCGATGGTGGCGAGCAGCCCCGCCACTTCCACGGAATCGTCCCGACCGCCCTGGGCCTCGAAATGATTATCCGCCTCGCGGAAGGCGAGCCCGGTCTGCTCGCTCAGGAGGCGGCAGACTTTGCCGGCGAATTCCGGGTGGCAATTGATGCCCGTGCCCACCGCCGTTCCGCCGATGGCCAGTTCCATGAGCGCTTCCACAGCCCTGTCGACGCGCGCCACCCCCTTGCGCAGCTGGGCGGCGTATCCGCTGAACTCCTGCCCGAGGGTCAGCGGTGTCGCGTCCATGAGGTGGGTGCGGCCGATCTTCACGACCTCCGCAAAAGCGTCCGCCTTAGCCTGCAGGGAGGTCTCCAGTTCCTGCAGGGCTGGCTTGAGCTGGTCCCGCAAGGCCACCGCCACAGAGACGTGCAGGGTGGTCGGGACAATGTCGTTGGACGACTGGCCGAGGTTGCAGTCATCGTTCGGGTGTACGGGTTCCTTCGAGCCCACCGGCTTGCCCGCGAGCTGGCTGCAGCGATTCGCCAGCACCTCGTTCATGTTCATGTTTGAGGAGGTCCCGGATCCGGTCTGGAAGACGTCGACCGGAAACTGGTCCATGTTTTGCCCGGCGATGATCTCCTCGGCGGCCGTGGCAATGAGCCCGGCCTTCCCGGCGTCGAGACGGCCCAGTTCCTCGTTGGCCCGTGCGCAGGCGAGTTTCACACGGGCGAGTCCGCTCAGAAACCCTTCCGGCATCCCGTGCCCGGAGATAGGAAAATTCAGGACCGCGCGCTGGGTCGAAGCCCCGAAAAGGGCCGCGTCCGGCAGTTCCATCTCACCCATGGAGTCTTTTTCAATACGCATGATGTCTACTTTGGTTCTCAGATGAAGGCGCCAGCGTGCCGCAAGCCGGTCCTCTGTCAACGGCAACAAAAAGGGCGAAAATTTCTTGCCCGCCCCCCTGTCCTCGACCTAAGCGTAGGGTTGATTCATTCTCGTGGAACTGCCGCATGACGCTCTCTCAGCTGCATCTTAACTACGAAAGGATCCTGAAACTTCGCGGGGAGGCACGTGAACTTCTCGAGCAGTATCCGGAGAAACGGGTCCAGGCCTTCACGGGCAGCCTCGAAACGCTTCTCGAAGAATTGAGCGTATTTCAGATTGAACTCGAGATGCAGAACGAGGAGCTGCGCGATCTGCAGCAGCGGCTGGAACAGGCCCAGTCGGATTACCGCGCCTTTTTCCACAACGCCCCCACCGCCATTATCACCCTGACGGAAAGGGGCTACCTCGATCAGGCCAACCATGCCGCCATTGAGCTCCTCGAAATTGAAGAGCTCAGCAGCCTGCCCCTCGATAAGATTTCCATCACTCCCATGCTGCAACCCACGGAGCTGCAGGCTTTCATGGCCCATCTCCGCAATGCCGCGAGCGGGGAGATCCGCCGCGAGCGCTTCCAGTTGCGCCGGAAGAAAGGGGATCCCCTTCCCGCCCTCTTTCAGTCGCGGCTCCTCGAGGAAGCGGAGGAGAAGGCGGAGGCGCGTCTGCTCTGCATCCTTACTCCGCTCAATTAGTCCTCCGCCGGCGCGCACAGGCACCGGCGCAGTTCCACCAGCTGCACCGGCTTGTAAATGATTCCGTCAAAGAGGTCCCGATCGCTCAGTTCCCCGCGCCCGAAATTGCCGTCCGCCGTGAAGGCGAAAATACGGGTGGGAGAAGGTGGCTGCCTGCCCTCGTCGAGGACCCGCATGGCCCGCGTTGCCTGCAGGCCGCTGATATCCGGGATTCCGATGTCCATGAGGACAACGTCGAAGGCTTGCTCGCGGAAAAGCTCGAGCGCGGCCTGGCCGGTTTTCGCCTCCACGACTTCGCAACCTATCTGATGGAGCTGGATGCGGGTGAGGTTGCGGTTGAACTGGTTGTCCTCGACGAGGAGGATTTTCGCGGGCAGGCCGCCCGCGCCCTCCTTCGTAAGGGGATGCGCCTGCGCGGCCTCCACGCATTCACAGGGAATATCCACGCGGATATGCGTCCCCTTTCCAGGGGGGGAGTCCACTGTGAAAGTGCCCTTCAGCTCCTCCACGATGCGCCAGCTGATGGCGAGGCCGATTCCGATTCCCTGGTAGTAACGCCGGGTGCCCGCATCCAGCTGGATAAAGGGCTCTTTCAGATGCTCCAGCGCTTTCGCTTTCATGCCCGCCCCGGTGTCCCTGACTTCGATCACGAGCCGGTCCTCCCCGGTGACCCCGCCGTGCTCCATCCGGTAGCGGAGGCTGACCTCGCCTTCCTCCGTGAACTTGAGGGCGTTGTCGAGCAGGTGTTTCCCGACCATGCGGAGCAGGCGCTGATCGCCTTGCAGATGAACCTCCCGCTCCGCCTCCCCCTCCGGTGGATCGAAGGTCACCTCCACCTTGCCATTGCCGGAACGGGCACGCGCGACCTCGAGGAGGGTCGCAAACAGATCGTATGGCTTGAAGGGGGACGGATCGACTTTCAACTGGCCCGCGTCCAGTTGCACAAAGCTCAGAATGTCCTCGATCAGTTCCTCGAGTCGGCTCGCCGATTGCTCGATGATGTGCATCCACTCCAGCTTTTCGCCTTCAGCTTCCCCGGCGAGCAACTGGATGAAGCCGAGGATCGGGTTCAGGGGCGTGCGCAGTTCATGGGAAACCACAGCAAGGAAATCGCTTTTCGCCCGACTCGCTTCTTCCGCCCGCCGCTTCAATTCCTCCATCTCGAGGTTCATCTTCTTGCGCTTGTCGATGTCCTGGGTGGTCCCGATCATGCGCAGGGCCGCGCCCTCGGTGTCGCGCTTGTAGACGCGCCCGACATTCAGCATCCAGCGCCACTCCCCGGTGCGGGTCCTGAAACGGTGCTCGCATTCCCATTCGTCATCATGGCCATCAAGAACCCGCTGCAGGCTCGTTTCCACCTTCCCGTAGTCCTCGGGGTGCACAAGGGCGAGCCAGCTTCGCAAACTCCGCTCGAGAGCGGGCAGGTCGAAGCCAAGGATGCACCCCTCCTCGGCATGGGTGCTGAAATGGTCCTTCTCGAGGTCCCACTCCCACAAGACCAGCCGGGTCGAATGCATGGCCATACCAAGGCGCGTTTCCATTTTCTTCAGCTTTGTGATATCGCTGAAGGTGAGGACGACGCCCTCGATGTCCTTGTTCGTGCCGTGGAAGGGCACGACCCGCTTCTGGATCCATCCGCCTTCCCGCGTCTGCATCTCCTTTTCAATGGTTTCCCCGCCCGAAAGAACGCTGCGCACGTCCTTCAACATGCCCTCCTGGTCCTCCAGCTGGTAGGCGATGTGCTCGATGGGACGCCCCACGTCCTGCGGGAGGATCTTGAAACTGCGCGAGATCGCGGGGTTAAACTTCCGGATCTTCAGCTGCTCGTCGACGAAGACGATGCCCGTATCGAGGCTGGCAAGGAGATTGACGTGGTCCTGGTTCAGCTCGAGGAGCTCATTGTTCTTACGCTCGAATTCCGCGTTCACGGTGTAGAGCTCCTCGTTCACGGAATGCAGTTCCTCGTTCGTGCTCTGCAGTTCCTCGTTGCTGGCGAGCATTTCCTCGTTTGTGGCCTGCAGTTCCTCGTTGCTGGTCTGCAGTTCCTCCACCGTCGCCTGCAGGTTTTCCTTCGTCGCCTGCAGTTCCTGCTCCAGCTCCCGGATGCGCTGCTGCGCGGCCTCGCCGGCCTCGAAAGAGGTTTCCCTCGGCGTTTCCGCCTCGGCCGTCTCCTCGGCGCCGCCACCGGAACCTTCCCGGAAACAGATGTAGTAATAAAATGTATTGGAATCCTGAATACGGATTGGTTCCACGGAGAGGTCGCCCCTTACCTCCGCGCCGTCGCGGTGCAGGCGAAGCCCGTGCAGGCTTGTCTCCTCCTCGTTCGTCCGCGCCCGCTGCAGCAGGGTGGAAAGGGCGAGCCGGAAATCCCCCTCCGTGCGCGCGAGCAGATCCCGCTTCATACGTCCGCTCTCCGGGACCAGATATTCGCTGAAGGAACCGAAATAATGCAGGACCTCGTTCCGCTCGTTGATGATCACCCCGGGCGGCACGTGGCGGTCGAGAATATGGTCGTAGCTCTGCAGCAGATCCTTCTCGATTTGGGCCATCCGGCCCTCCCCCGCGGGGGCGAAGCGCGACAGGTTCCCGCCGCCGCGCAGGTCCGGGATCCGCCCTCCCCCCGGAGGATTCACCTTCGACCCTTCCTTCTGGAATACCTTGTGCCGTGCGTCGAGGCGCTTGAATCCCGCCTCCATCCGCGCCAGCCCTTCGCTGGTGCCCAGCAGGAGGACCCCCTGACGGTTGAGAGCGTAATGAAAAAACCGCAACACCCGTTCCTGGATTTCCCCCTTCAGGTAGATGAGCAGATTCCGGCAGCTGATGAAATTAATGCGCGTGAAGGGCGGATCCGTGATGACGTTGTGCGGCGCGAAGACGATCTTTCGCCGGAGGTCCGGGCTGATCCGGTACAGGCCGGGCTGCTCCAGGTGGAAATACCGCTCCAGCCGCTCTTCCCCGAGATGACGGAGGCTGTCCTCCGGGTACAGCCCCGCCGCAGCCGTGTCGAGCGAGTGCCGGTGCGCATCGGTGGCAAACAGGCTCAGCTTCCCGTCCCATCCGCGTTCCCGGATCGCCTCCTCGAAGGAGATGGCAAGAGAATAAACCTCCTCCCCCGTCGCGCAGCCCGCCACCCAGAGGCGCACTTCATTCCCCCTCGCCCGCTGCAGCAGCTCGGGAATCACCTTCTCCTCGACATAGGCGAACACTTCCGGGTCCCGGTAGAACTCCGTCACCCCGATCAGGAGGTCCCGGTATAAGGCATCCACCTCCTCCCGGTTCCGCAGCAGGTACTCCGCATAGGCCGGCACTTCCTCCAGGTGCTGGAAATTCATGCGCCGGTGAATGCGCCGCTCTACCGTCGTCTGCTTGTAGAGGCTGAAATCGATCCCGCAAGCCTTGTACAGGACCTTGATCACCGGGTCCCATTCCCCTCCGTCCTCCAGGCCCTGCGGCAGGACCTCACTCTCCTTCGCAATCGGCGCCGGCAGGGCCGGCTCCGGGCCGGCATGCTCCTGAATCGTTGCCGGCATCTGTCCCGGCTCCAGAAGGTAGTGACAGCAGCCCGTCGCCGCCGCGTTTTTCGGCATGCCGTCGAAATCCGCGCTCTCCGGCGTCTGGCAGAGGACAAGCCCGCCCGCTTCCGCGATCGCCCGTACACCCTCCGTGCCGTCCGATCCCGTCCCCGACAGGATCACCCCCACCGCCCGCGTCCCCGCGTCCTTCGCCAGCGACCGGAAAAAGACGTTGATCGGAAACTCCAGCCCCTTCTCCACGTCCCGCTCCTGCAGGTACAGGTAGTTCTCCCGTACCGTCATGACCTTCCGCGGCGGGATCAGGTACACCGCGTTCGCTTCCAGCTTCACGGGCTCCTCCACCCGGTGGATCGGCATTCCCGTGTGCCGCGCCAGCAGATCGTCCATCAGGCTCTTGAAGTCCGGCGAGAGGTGCTGCACCACGATGTAGGCGCATCCCCCTTCCTCCGGCGCCACCCGGAAAAAGGTCTCCAGCGCGCGCAGGCCCCCGGCCGAGGCCCCGATTCCCACGATCCGCCTCAGCACTCCCGACTCCGCCGCTTCTTCCGCTTTCTTCTCCATATCAGGGCGCCTCCACTGCATCACTTCCCGCCCCCTCGACAAGGCTTTTCCTCTCCCAGCAGCGGGAATTCATTAATTAGCCTTGACTAAATTAGGTTTTTCTAAATCTATTGCGTTCTGCCAATGGATTTTCTAAAAAGAAGTATGGGCGCAGGAAAAAGGAAGCCGGGGCGTCGGAGGACGGTGCTGGTCCTGCTGATGCTGGGGCATGCACTGTCGGGGGCGGAGAGCGGCCCTGTCCCGGAGGCGCCGTGGACACTGGAAGCGGCGCTGGAACGGGCCCGGGCGGTCCATCCGGACGCGGAAATGGCGCGGGCGCGGCTGGCGCAGGCGGAAGCGCGGCTGGCGCAGGCGCAGGCGGGCAACCTCCCGCGCGTGGACCTGCGGGCTAGCTATGTGCAGACGACCGACCCGATGCAGGGCTTCGGGATCATTCTCAGCCAGGGAACTTTCGACAACACGATCGATTTCAATGATCCGGGGCAGCTGGACAATCTCAGCGGGGCGGTGGAAGGCCGCTTCCGACTCTATGCCGGGGGCGCGCGGAAGGCGCGCATCGGGGCGGCCGAGGCGGCCCGGGCGGCTGGGGAGGATCGGGTGGCGGCGGCGGAAGCGGCCCTCGCGGATGCCGTCGTCAAGGCCTACTTCGGCATCCGCCAGGCGGACAAGGTGGTGGAATCGCTCCGCTCGGGGCTGCGCGTTCTCGAGGAAAACCTTCGCGTCAGCAAGGCGAAGGAGGCAGCGGGGGAGCTCATCCGCACGGAGCGGCTGAACCTTGAAGTGCAGGTGGCGGCCATGCGGCGCGAGCTGCTTTCCGGCGAGCACCGGGCGCGCCTTGCCCGTCACCGGTTGGCCTTCCTTCTCGACCTTCCGCCGCGCGCGGACCTTGCCCTAGCCGACACCGATCCCGGCATCAAGGCCATCGTCCCGCCGGGGCGCCTCAGCATTGAGAACCGGGCCGAACTGCGGGCCGCGCGCGCGGCGGTGGAAGCGGCCGAGGACAAGGTCCGGGCCGCCCAAGGCGGCCGCCTCCCGACCGTGGACGCCTTTGCGAACTACAAGGCCAACAAGGGCTATCGTCGCGACGGCGACGGCACGAGCTGGACGGCCGGGGTCTCCGTCAGCCTTCCCGTATTCGACGGCCAGGCCACCCGTTCGCAGATCGCCGAGGCCCGGGCCGGACTGCGCGAGGCGGAGGAACGGCTGCGCCGCTTGCGCCGAAGTCTCGAGGTGGACCTGGAAGAGGCCCGCCTCGCCCATGAACTCGCCGTGGAGCAACGGGAAGTGGCCCGCCGGCAGCAGGCGCAGGCGCGGGAAGCGGCTGAACTGAGCCGCGAGCGCTTCGCCGCCGGGACCCTGCTCTCCACCGAATTGATCGGCGTGGAAAGCCGGCTCGTGGAGGCGCGAACCCAGCTCGCCCTCGCCACGGCAAGGGAGCGCACCGCCCTCGCCCACCTCCGCCGCGTCACCGGCCTCTCCATTCTTCCCTGATCCCATTCCCGTATTTTTCGTTATGAAACCGATCCTGTACGTATCTTTCACGACAGCCGCAACGGCCTTCCTCCTCGCCGGCTGCGGGGGACACGAAGAGGCCGCGAATCCTGCCACCCTGCCGACGGTGGAAGTTCGCACCACCGTTGCCGAAAGTGCTGTCCACGAGGTCCACCAGTGGCTGCCCGGTACGGTGCATCCCTCCGACCGGGCCGTCGTTGCGGCCCGCCTCATGGGCACCGTCGAGGAAGTGGCCTTTGCAATCGGCCAGCAGGTTGCGGAAGGGGACTTCCTGGTCGGTCTCCGCGCGGACGAAGTGGACGCCCGCGTCGCCAAGGCCCGCGCCGCCGTTGCCCAGGTCGAACGCAATCTGGCGCGCGAGCGGTCGCTCCTCGAGCGCAAGGCCACGACGCCGGAAACCGTGCGCACCCTCGAGGATGAGCTGGAAAAGGCGCGCGCGGCCCTCGCCGAGGCGGAAACCATGCTCAGCTACACCCGCGTCACCGCGCCCTTCAGCGGCATTGTCACCAGCAAGGAAATCCGCCGGGGTGACCTCGCGCGACCCGGCATGCCGCTGCTCACCCTCGAGGGCGCGGGGGACTTCGAGGTGCACGTCCAGGTCCCGGACTCCCTCAGCGGAATGGAACAGGGCGCCCTTCTCGCCATTGAGCTGAACGGGCGCCGAAGCTCCGCGGAACTGACGGAGTGGTCGCCCGCCGCCGATCCAGCCAGCCGGACCCGCCTCGCCAAACTGAGCCTTCCGGAAAGCAGCGGCGCACGCTCCGGCCAGTACGTCCGCGTCTACTGGCCGGCGGGGGAGACCGAATCCGTCTGGATTCCCGAGACCGCCCTTTCCCCCTTCGGACAACTCGAACGCGTCTATGTCTTTGACGGGCAGGCCGTCCACCTCCGCCTCGTCAAATCAGGCCTGCGCGAGGAAGGCCGCATCCAGATCCGTTCCGGCCTCCGCGCCGGGGAACGCATCGTCCTCGATCCCGCCCCCACCCTGCGCGACGGACAACCCGCAACCGAAAAAGCATCGTGAGCGAAGAGCGAACCTCCGGATACGCCGGGCGCATGGCCGCCCTCTTTACGAACTCCAAGCTGACGCCGATCGCCGTCATCGCGTCCATTCTCCTCGGGGTCTTTGCCGTCCTGCAACTTCCCCGGGAGGAGGAGCCGCAGATCAAGGTCCCGATGATTGACGTCTTCGTCTCCATGCCGGGAGCCAGTCCGCAGGAGGTGGAAAACCGGGTCACGCGGCCGATGGAGAAACTGCTCTGGGAGATCCCCGGAGTGGAGTACCTCTATTCCACTTCGAGTCGCGGCGGGGCCATGTCGATCGTCCGCTTCGAGGTCGGAACGGATATCGAGACCGCCGTGGTGCGGCTGAATCAGAAGCTGCAGACCAATTTCGACCGCATCCCTCCGGACGTGAGCAGGCCGCTGGTCAAACCACGCACCATAGATGATGTCCCCATCCTTGCCCTCACCTTTCACAGTGCGGAGCACGACCATCTTGCCCTGCGGCGCATCGCCGCCCAGGTCGACGATGTCATCAAGTCCATCGGGAACGCCGCCGAGACCAACCTCATCGGCGGCACCCGCCGTACCATCCGCGTACAGCTCGATCCCGCCGCCCTCGCCGCCCATCAGGTGAATCCCCTCGAGCTCGCCCCCGCGCTGCGGAGCGCGAATGCCCAACGCCAGCTCGGGTCGCTGCCCTTCGACAACGAGGAGATCCTCCTCGAGACGGGCCGATTTCTGCAGAGCGCCGAGGACGTCGGCAACATCGTCGTCGGCGTCTTTGCCGACCGCCCCGTTTATCTCCGTGATGTAGCGGAAATTTACGACGCCGCTTCCGAGCCGGACAACTACGTCCTCCACGCCGCGAAGGACGGGCGCATCGAGCCGGCGGTCACCCTCAGCATGGCCAAACGTCCGGGAGCCAATGCCATCGAGGTGGTGAACGAGGCTCTCGCCAAGGTCAATTCCCTCAAGGGCAGTCTCATCCCGAAGGATGTCGAAGTGACCGTGACGCGCGACTACGGGCACACCGCGCTGGAGAAAAGCAACGAACTGCTGTTCCATATGGGGATCGCTGTATTTGGAGTTTCGCTACTGATCCTCCTTTTCCTCGGCTGGCGCGAATCCCTCGTCGTCCTCCTCGCCATTCCCTCCACCCTCGCCCTTACGCTGC
>JAAAOD010000145.1 GCA_009908535.1 Verrucomicrobiota bacterium | reverse complement strand
ATGGTATGCCCTCCGCTTTGGATAAACGATTTGCCCCTTTGAGGATTCCCCGGTGTGCCGGTGTGCTGCTTGCCGTCCATTTATTGAGTCATCCTCTTGGGGCGGAGGATCCGGAGTTCTCCCCCTCCATGGACCGGCCCTCGCACCTGACGGTTCAGCTGGATAACGATCTTTTTTCCGGCTCTGACCGGGATTACACCAACGGTGTCCGCATCGCGTTGTTGTCTCCGTTGAAGGCGCGGGAACTGAATCCGGTGCAAAACCTTCTCGTTCGCTTTCACAACTCGCTGACCCGCATCGGTGCCGCCTCCGGCATGGTTGGGGAGGATCGAGGGGAGCTCCGTCTCGACTGGGGCACGGGGCTGACCCAGCTCATGTACACCCCGAGCGACTATGATGCCGCCGTGCCGCCTCCGGGCGAGCGTCCCTTCGCCGGCTGGCTCGGGCTGGAGTGGTCGCTGCATGTACACAACCGCGACAGCATGAGCTCGCTTACCTTTATTCTCGGCCTGACCGGACCGAACAGCCTCGCGCGGCAGGCGCAGGAGTTCGTGCACGAGTATATCAGCCAAAGCCCTGTCTTCTCCGGATGGGACAGCCAGGTACCCGAGGAGTATACGATCAATCTGCAACTCGACCGCAGGCTGCGTATCCGGTGGCTCGAACAGATGACCGAAAACACTCTCCTCGAAATGGACGGCTACGCGGAGTGGGGCGTCGCCCTTGGCAATCTCCGCACCGAGGCGCACACGGGCCTTCTCGTTCGCCTCGGCTACAATCTTCCGCTCGCCTACCTGACGCCGCGGGTGCAACTGGGGACCTACGCTTCGCCTCTGCGCAGGGAACGAACCGTCGCCACGGGCGACTGGTCATGGTGTCTTTTCGTGGGGACGCGGGGAACGGCGGTGGCGCACGACATCACCATGGATGGTCCGGTCTTCCGTGATTATGCGTACACTGTCGAGAGCAAGCCCTTTGTTGCGGAGGGGATTCTGGGCATCGGGATCCGTTACAGCCGCTGGCAGCTCGCGGTGGCCAGGACCCTGCGCACGGAAGAGTTCGAGGGACAGGGCCGGAACCACGAGTACGGCTCCGTCATGCTCGGAGTGGCCTTTTAAGCTGCTCATCAGCAACTGCGGTGCGGATCCGGCTGGCGATCCGGGATCCGGAAGCAGGCGCGCACTTCCTCCGGAATGGAACGCGGGCGCTGGCTTGTGCGGTCGAGGTAGACCCAGTCCGTCCGTCCGGAGGCAAGAAGGGCGCTGTCCGTGGAGCGGTAGAAGGCGTACTTGCGCAGCGAACGCGCCCGGCCCAGATCAGCCACCCAGGTAAGGGCGATGATTTCGTCCTTGAGGAATGCCGGCCGCCGGTAATCAATTTCGTGTCGCCGGGCCACCCAGGCGCCGCCATTGGCCTCCATGGCCCGGGTTCCGCCGACGGCGTCGGAGTGGGCGACGGCGGCCCTCTGCATCCATTCGACGTAGACCACGTTGTTGACGTGTCCGTTCCGGTCGATGTCGCCTTCACCGACAGGGAAGGCAAGGCGACAGCTTCCGTCGCTTTGAACAATGGGTCCGGATCGCATGCGGTCGATATGAACCCCTGTCCGGAAAAGGTCAGGCCTTTTTTGGTCCACGTCCTTGAAGATGTACATCTGCTGACCTATGACGAGGGGAAGGATCACGGTGATGTTTCCGGCCTGGAGCCCTTTCTTGGCGAGATCCGGCGGCTTCCGCTCTCCCGACGGCGTCCGCCTTGTGCTCGACGAGCACAACTTCGAACACGGTCTCCTCGACCGCATGGCGCGGCGCGACCGCTGGTCCTTCCGTAGCTTGTTCCATCATTACGAGGTCCTGCGCTTCTGTCCGGAGGAAATCGAATTCGTGCGCCGCGCCGATCATTCACTGAATATGGTCGGGCCGACTCGATTTCGGATGCCGGGGGCGGATCGGATTACCGAAACAATTTCGAGATGTAACCGTGACATCGATACAAAGGTTTGACGGTTGTAACCAAGCTATTCCGTGACAAAAAGAGGTCGCTTGCTGATTGTGGGTGGATGTTTCGATGCTTCCACGGGAAACTTTTTGTAGTCCTCAGCACGCTCTCTTTGTGCCTGTCATCGATGGCTTCCGGCCCCTTGGACCCGGAGTTGAAGGATATTCTGTATAAGCATTGGGACGCTGTGGGTGGAGTGCGGAACTGGTCGGAAATCAAAAGTATCCGCCTTAAAGGGCGCATCGAGCGGGACGGGAACATCGTCGACTTCTGCATCGTCAAAAAGCGTCCGAACCAGATCCGGGCCACCGTTACCGTACCCATACCCGGTTCTAACAAGAAAACGGTCCAAATTATTCGCGCCCACGATGGCAAGACGGCCTGGACCGCCACTCGTCTTGAGGGTGCCTCCGAGATGCAGATCGAAGAGCTGGCCCCAGCCGCTGCCGCCGAGCTCCATGCCGGCGCTGGTGTACAGCCTCGTCTCATCAAGCTCTGGCGCGAGGGAGCAGTGCTGAAAAAGTTACCCGCCGGTGAAGTCAATGGCCGACAAGCTCACTGTATAGAAGCTCGCAACGAAGAAACGGGTGTTCGCTATGTGTTCTATCTGTCGACGGTAAATCACCAACTCCTTGCCAGCGAAAGCCACTTCCCCGACGGCAGCACTACCTATTCCGGATTCAGCCATTATGAGGAGTTTGGGGGTATCCTCCTGCCGCGGAGAAGTTATTTTCAGTCACCCCGTACAGGACGCTCATTGATGATCACCGAGTCTGTCGAAGTCGATCTAGGGATTGTTCAAGAATACTTCAGCGTGGGGCAGCCTCTTGCAACGGCGCAAGCAGAGTAAGCCTCAACCCGTGGGTGCGTTACCTGTGGTTTCCCGGAAGGCATCCTTGAGGAATGCCAGCGGGGCTTGCCAATTGCCGGGGCCGGGCCGGTCAATCAACGGAGAAGGGGCTCTCCGATGGTCTGTCAGGGTGCACCGGACAAGGACGATAAAAAATTGGTCGGGCTGACTGGATTCGAACCAGCGACTTCTTGCACCCCATGCAAGCGCGCTACCAGACTGCGCCACAGCCCGCCAATGAAAAAATGGATTGAGGTGGTTCACGGGACGGGGTCAATACCGAAAAACGGACTTCGGCGAAAGGGCCGCTTCCTCAGCGTTTGCGGCCGCGTTGGCCGCGGGAGCGGTTGCGGAGTTGCTTCTGGAAGAGGGGGAGGAGGGTCGATTCGATGTGCCCGTAGGCGGCGGCGAGGCCCTCCCTTCGGTACCAGTGACCGATTTCCGCCTCCACGGCAGTGGGATCACCGAGCGCCTGCAGGAAGGCGTTGGAGGTGAACCAGAGAAACCGCTCCTGGCGGGAGTAGAGGGGATGTTCCGGCTCCCGCAGCAGCCACTCGCGGGCATAGAGGGCGAGAACGGCATCCCCGATCCAGGCAAGGTCCTTTTGCGAAAGGTCAAGAGAGGGATCCATGAACGGGTCAGGATGGCAGGCCCGCTTCCATCGGGCAAGGGAAGAGGCGCGGAATTGACAGAAGGAAAAGCGGGGGTCTTTCTGACCTGCGGACCCCGAACAAGATCGATCCTATGGAGACGAAAAAGTACTTTTTAGATGACGCCTCTCTTCCCGAGGCATGGTACAACCTTGCCGCGGACCTTCCCGAGGCGCTGCCGCCGGTTCTTCATCCGGGAACCGGCGAGCCGGTGACACCCGAGGACCTCGCGCCGCTCTTTCCGCCCACGCTGATCGAGCAGGAAATGAGCACGGAGCGGTGGATTCCCATACCGGAGGAGGTACGCGAACTCCTGCTGCAATGGCGCTGCACGCCCATGTATCGCGCGCGCCGGCTCGAGCAGGCCCTCGATACACCGGCGAAGATCTACTACAAGTACGAAGGGGTCAGCCCGAGCGGTTCCCACAAGCCGAACACGGCCGTACCGCAGGCCTATTACAACCGCGAGGCTGGTATCCGGAAAATTACGACGGAAACCGGAGCGGGGCAGTGGGGATCGTCTTTGGCGCTGGCCTGTAGCTTCTTCGGCATCGATTGCCTTGTCTACATGGTCAAGGTCAGTTTTCATCAGAAGCCCTACCGACGCGCCTTCATGGAGAGCTTTGAAGCGAAATGTATCGCGAGCCCCAGCACAACCACGGCGGCCGGGCGGGCCATTCTGGAGGAGGATCCCGACTGCAGCGGCTCGCTCGGCATGGCCATCTCGGAAGCGGTGGAAGTGGCCGCCCAGAATGACGACACCTGTTACTGCCTCGGCAGCGTCCTCAACCACGTCCTGCTGCACCAGACGGTGATCGGCCAGGAATCGATGCAACAGATGGAAATGGCGGGGGAGGATCCCGATGTCATCGTCGGCTGCACCGGCGGCGGTTCCAATTTTGCCGGGATCGCCTTTCCCTATATGGGCCGAGGCTTGCGGGGCGGAAAGATGCCGCGCATCGTCGCGGTGGAGCCCTCCGCCTGCCCGACCTTGACGAAGGGGCGCCATGCCTACGATTACGGCGACACCGCCCACCTGACCCCGCTGGTGAAGATGCATACCCTCGGCAGCACTTTTGTCCCGCCCGGCTTCCACAGCGGCGGACTGCGCTATCACGGCATGGCTCCGCTGGTCAGCCACGCCGTCAAGCTGGGGCTTGCCGAACCGACTTCCTACAACCAGCTGGAGACCTTCGCTGCCGGCCTGCAATTCGCGCAGGCGGAAGGCATCCTCCCCGCGCCGGAGGCGAACCATGCCGTGGTGGGGGCGATCCGCGAGGCGGAGCGTTGCCGCGAGGAGGGCAAGGCGGAGACGATTCTGTTCAACCTCTGCGGACACGGGCATTTCGACATGCAGGCCTACATGGATTACCATGACGGCAAACTGCGGGATTACGAATATCCCGAAGAGGAAATTGCCATGGCCCTCGCGGGCTTACCGGGTGTGAGCGGATAATTTTCTTTTGCCGGGGGTTGCCAACAAACCGGGCGGGTCTCAAAGCTCTCCCGGTATGTCAGATCTTGTGAAGATTGGAATCATCGGCTGTGGAAAGATCAGCGGAATCTATCTCAAGAACGCCCCCTATTTTCAGCACGTGCGGTTGACGGCCTGTGCCGATGTGGACCTGGAACGGGCCCGCAGGGTGGCTGAGGAGGCCGGTTTGCAGGCGATGTCGGTCGAGGATCTGCTCGCCTCTGATGCCGATATTGTCCTGAACCTCACCCCGCCGGAATATCATGCTTCGCTGAACCGGCGCATTCTCGAAGCCGGGAAGCATGCCTACTGTGAAAAGCCGCTGGCGATCAACCTCGAGGACGGCGAGGCGACAGTCGCCCTTGCGAAAGAAAAGAACCTCCATGTCGGCTGTGCCCCCGACACAGTCCTCGGTGCCGGCATCACCACGGCGCGGCGCGCGATTGACGAGGGCTGGATCGGCGAGCCGGTCGGCGGAAGCGCTTTCATGCTCAGCCACGGGCCGGAGAGCTGGCATCCCAATCCCGGATTTTATTATCAACGGGGCGGGGGTCCGCTCTTCGACATGGGACCGTACTACCTGACAACGCTTGTCCACCTGCTGGGGCCGGTCCGCCGCGTACAGGCGTTGGCGCATCGCATGGACAAGGTCCGGATGGCCACGTCGGCCAACCTTTTCGGTAAAAAGTTGCCCGTCGATGTGGAAACCAGCTACTGCGGCAGCCTCGCGTTTGCCGGCGGGGCTCTTGTCACCGCCAATTTCAGTTTTGATGTCTGGGGGCACCAGCACGCCCCGATCGAAATCTATGGCCGCGAAGGCAGCCTCGGTGTGCCGGATCCGAACACATTCGGGGGCGCCGTGCGGCTTTTCCGGCCGGAATACCGCGAGGATCGCGAATGGAAGGAACTGCCCCTGCAGACCCGCTATAACGAGAATTCCCGCTTCCTCGGCGTCGCCGACCTGGCGGCGGCCATTCTTGAAGGCCGCACGCCGCGCGCCAACGGCGACATCGCCCTGCATGTACTGGAGGTCATGTGCGCCTACCTGACTTCCTCCGAAAGCGGCAAGGCCGTCGACATCGCCAGCCAGCCGGAACGTCCCGCCCGCATGCCCACGGGCCGGCCTTTCGGTCTGATGTAGCCGACGTCGTAAGCCATTGACCCCCGCCTCAAAGAAGATCCCGCTTGGCGGTGGGGGGGCAGTTTTTCGGGGATCTGATTTTGCCATCCCGGGAAAGCGGGGTAGCCTTCGTGGCCATGGCGGAAGTTCCCCCCGGATCCTTTGTTTATCGAACGCAGACCCATTACGACCAGCTCGACGGGCAGATGCTGCTGCACCATCCACGCTATTTCATTTTCGTGGAGCGGGCGCAACAGGCATGGATGGAGGCGTTGCTGGGAGCGCCGCGCTTCGACTGGCGCAATTTTCCCGATCTCTACCTGGTGGTGCGCAAGGTCGAGGCAGAATACCTGCAATCGATCGACGGGGTGGTGGACATCGCCGTTCTGTTGCGTCCGGTGCGCATGCGCGCGGCGAAACTGGAGATCGCATTTTCCATCCGGACCCCGGACCTTGAAATCGAATACTGCCGCGGGCACCGTCTCACCGGCAAGGTCGATCCGCAAACCCACCAGCCGGTCTTCTGGAGCGAGGAATTACGGGCCGCCGTGGAGGCGGAGATTCAAATACAGACACAGGAAAGCCCTCCAGGCGTGCCGTGACGGAAATCCATGCTCTTATCCTATCGTTTGGACAGGTGGGTGCTCCTGACCCCGCTTTTGTCTTCCGGTTTACGGCCTGACAGCCACGGGATTCCGGAACTCCCTTAGATGAATTATCAGGGAAGAGCGCATTTGAAAATCGTCCGCGCAGCCCAGAGGGCTTGAGGAGAAAATTGCATCCGGTTTCGCGGCGGCGTCAAATCGAAACGGGAGGTCTCCGCTTCAACGGCCGTCGGCAAAGCCGACGAGGGAAATGCCCGCCTCTTCCGCTTCGCGGAGGAGGCGTTTTTTATGGAGCATGACGACGCTGTCGGCCTCGAGGACGGCGGAGGCGATGCCGGCGGCGCGCATGGAGGCGAGGGTGGTGTCGCCGAAGA
Organism: Verrucomicrobiota bacterium; assembly: GCA_009908535.1. Lineage (GTDB taxonomy): Bacteria > Verrucomicrobiota > Verrucomicrobiia > Opitutales > Oceanipulchritudinaceae > Oceanipulchritudo. Next base: position 11,729 of record JAAAOD010000145.1, on the reverse strand, counting down.
CGGGCCAGTCAAAGTAGGGATTCTGGTCGTGCTTGGCGCATTTGACGAAGACGAGGCCGTCGGTCTTGTACTTGTTGGCGCGCCGGAGCATGTCGTCGGTCCCTTCGAAGGCCTCGACGGCAAGGACGCTGCCTTTGCGAACGACGACACCCTGGCCGATGTCGAGGCGGGCGATCTCGCGCGCCATGCGAATGCCGAAGGCGATGGTCTCCTGCTTCACCTCCGGTTGCGAGCACGTCATAACGCCCTTCGCGCTGAGGTGTTCGTCCATGAAAGCGCGGGCATCGAGCATCTCCACCCCGATGGCGTTGATTTCAGCAACCAGTGCCCCGAAGATGGTGTGGGCGTTCCGCTCCTTCAGCTTTCCGAGGATCGTCAGCGCCTTGATGTCGGGGGCGAGGTCCCGGAACAGCTTTCCCGGGGAAACCTGGCCGACGAAAACGGCGTAGCGCGCCTCCAGTTTGCGCAGGGCCTTGAGCATGCCGCCCACCTGGCCGACCTTGATGACGGCCCGTTCGGAGGCGGGAAAGGCGTCGATGAGGTCCTCCCCGGTTTCGCCGCGCAGGGCGATGAGCCGGGTCGGGACACCCGCTTTGCGCAGGCCCTCCACCGCAAGGACGGGATATTCGCGCTGCCCGGCGACGACGGCGACGGGTGCGCGCGGATCGAAATCCGCCGGGAGGAAGCGGGATGGCGGGGAATCAGCCACGAACAACGACGTTGAGGATTTTCCCGGGCACGTGGATCACCTTGACGATGTTCCTGCCCTGCAGGTAAGGCCGGATCTTTTCATGCTCGCGGGCGATGGCGAGCACCTCGTCCTGGCCGGCTTCGGCGGGAACCATCGCCTCGCCCCGGGCCTTTCCGTTCACGAGGAGACCGATCCGGACGCTGTCGGAACGGAGCTGATCGGGATCATAATCCGGCCATCCGGCAAAGACGACCGATCCGGCGCCCCCAAGTTTGCGGTGGCCTTCCTCGGCGAGGTGCGGGGCCAGCGGCGCGAGCATTTTCATGAAGGCGAGGGCTGTCCCGGTGCGGACGGCTTCCTGCTTGCCGAGGTGATTCAGGAAGATCATCAGCTGGGAGAGGACGGTGTTGAAGCGGATCGTTTCGTAGCCTTCAGTGACCTTTTTAACCGTCTCATGGTACAAGCGGACGGTCTCCTCGGATTCCGTGGCTTCCGGGATCACTTTTTCCGGCGGCGTTTCACGGGTGCCGACGAACTCGCGCCAGACCCGTTTCAGGAAACGGTGCACGCCTTCGATCCCCTGCGAGTTCCATGGCTTCCTGTCCTCCAGCGGCCCCATGAACATGAGATAAGCGCGCAGGCTGTCGGCTCCGTGGGAGGCGATGTAGTCATCCGGATTGACGACGTTGCCGCGGCTCTTGGACATTTTCTCGCCGTCCTCGCCGAGGATAATGCCCTGGTGAAACAATTTTCGGAAGGGTTCGGGTTCTTTTACGACGCCAAGGTCGTGCAGGAACCGGTGCCAGAAGCGGGCGTAGAGCAGGTGGAGGACGGCGTGTTCGGCTCCGCCCATGTAGAAGTCGGGGACACCCCAGTAATCGCGCTTGGCGGGGTCGAGCAGGTCGGCCTCGTTGTGCGGGTCGAGGTAGCGGAGGTAGTACCAGCAACTGCCGGCCCACTGCGGCATGGTGTTGGTCTCGCGCACGGCGGGGACCCAGCCGTCGCCGTCCGGGCGTTCCTGCGACCGCGGCCGGGTTTCGCCGGAGGCGAGGTCGAACCAGACCTCGACCCAGTCGCGGTTGTTGGCGAGGGGGCTTTCCCCCGTTCCCGCGGGCTGGTAGCTTTTGGTTTCCGGAAGCTCGAGGGGCAGGGCGCTTTCCGGCAGCGGCACCGCATACCGGCGACGGCCGTCGGTCTCCTCATAGGAAACCGGCTGTTCCGGCAGGCCGGCGCGCACGGGGCCGTCCGTGGCCTGCAGCTTTTCATACTGTTCCGCATCGATCCAGAGGATGGGAAAGGGTTCGCCCCAGTAGCGCTGGCGGCTGAAAAGCCAGTCCCTCAGCTTGTAGTTGGTGGCGGCTCTGCCTTTGCCCCGTTCGGCGAGGTCGGCGATGATCCGCTCCTTGCCGGTCTGGTTGTCGAGGCCGTCGAAGGCGCCGCTGTTCATCATGCGGCCTTCTCCGCTGTGGGCCCCGGCCTGGAAATCGAAGTTTTCTTCTTCGGGTTCGATGACCGGCACGATGGGCAGGCCAAAGGTGCGGGCGAATTCATGGTCGCGCTCGTCGTGCGCCGGCACCGCCATGATGGCCCCGGTGCCGTAGCTGAGGAGGACGTAGTCGGCGATCCAGACGGGGATCTCCTTTCCGTTGACCGGGTTGACGGCGTAACTTCCGGTGAAGACGCCCGTCTTCTTCTTGGCCAGATCGGTGCGGGCGAGATCGCTCTTCTGGGCGGCCTCCTCGACATAGGCTTCCACCTCCTCGGCCTGGTCTTCGACGGTCAGCTTGGCGACCAGTGGATGTTCCGGGGCAAGGACCATGTAGGACGCGCCAAAAAGAGTGTCCGGCCGTGTCGTATAAACGGTGATGGCATCGCCGGTGGAGGGCACCTCGAAGGTGACTTCGGCGCCGGTGCTTTTGCCGATCCAGTTGCGCTGCATGCTCTTCGTCGACTCCGGCCAGTCGAGTTCCCCGAGGCCGTCGAGGAGCTGGTCCGCGTAGGCGGTGATACGCAGCACCCATTGGCGCAGGTTGCGCCGCTCGACGGGATGGCCGCCGACCTCGGATTTGCCGTCGACCACCTCCTCGTTCGCGAGCACGGTCCCGAGGGCTGGACACCAGTTGACGGGGCGCTCGTCGACGTAGGCGAGGTTGTGCCGGAAAAGCTTCAGGAAGATCCACTGTGTCCACCGGAAGTAGCGCGGATCGGTTGTATTGATTTCCCGCGACCAGTCGATGGCGAGGCCGAGGGATTGGATCTGCCGCCGGAAATTGTCGATGTTGGTCGCGGTTGTTTCGCTGGGGTGGGTGCCTGTCTTGACGGCATACTGTTCCGCGGGCAGGCCGAAGGCGTCCCAGCCCATCGGATGGAGGACGTTGTGGCCCCGGGCCAGTTTGAAGCGCCCGAGGACGTCGCTCCCGGCGAAGTTTTCCACGTGGCCGGCGTGCAGCCCGGCCCCGCTGGGGTAGGGAAACATGTCGAGCAGGTAGTACTTCGGTTTTTCCGATTGATCCGGGGCCTCAAAAGAGGCCTCCTCTTCCCAATACTGTTGCCAGCGTTTCTCGATTTCCGAGAAAGGATATTCCTTTACCGATGATGCCATTGTTGCCCTCGATTCTTATTCGTAAAAGCCGCAGAGCTTGGTCGACGAAAACGCGCAGGTCAACGCCTCAGCCCTTCCTGCTGGCGTTGCTCGTATTGACCGGCCTGATCGGCGGCTGCCGGACGCCGACGGGCCCCGATTTCGCCCCCACCACGGCGCATCCCGACCGTGGCTTCCGGCAACTGCTGGACGCGGTGGTGCGCCTCGACGTACGCGAAGCCACCTATGAAAACGGCATGGAGCGCATGGTCCGCGGGGTCGGCAGCGGCGTGATCCTTGACCGGGAAGGGTATCTCCTGACCAATGCCCATGTGGTGGGTCCGAACGTCCGGGAAGTGATGGTCACCCTTGCCAATCTCGAGCGGGTGGAGGCGGACCTTGTCGGTTGGGACCATTGGACCGACCTTGCCCTCCTGAAGATCGACACCGCGTCGCTGGCCAAGCGCGGCATTCCCTTCGCCTCGGCGGATTTCGGGGATTCGGACAAGCTCTTTCCCGGACAGACCGTCTATGCGGTGGGGACCCCGAACGGGCTCACGCGGACGGTGACGCGCGGCATCATATCCAACCGGAACCGCTACTTTGCCGCCAGCAACCAGATCCGCGGCTATGAAACGGGCTATTTCAATACCTGGCTGCAGACGGACGCGGCCATCAATCCGGGCAACAGCGGGGGCCCCCTCGTCGACGGGAAGGGCCGCGTCGTCGGCATCAACACGCGCAGTTACCTCGGCGCAAACAACCTTTCCTTCGCGGTGCCGTCGCGGATCGCTCTCGAAGTGCTGCCCGCCCTCAAGAAGGAAGGGGAGGTAGCGCGCTCCTACATTGGATTACGTCCGGCGCCGCTGCAGGATCTGGAACGCTTTTTCGGTATCGAGGCGAATGTGGGCATGCTCATCGACAGCGTGGATCCCGGTTCGCCCGCGGAGAGGGCCGGACTGCGTCCGGGGGACATCGTCCTTTCCCTTGATGGCAATAGCCTCGACGTTCGCTTTCCCGAACAGATCCCGCCTGTTCTGCACAAGATCGCCGCCTTTCCTCTCGGCACGGAACTGCGCATGGAGGTCCTCCGCAACGGGGAGGCATGGACGGTGACGGCGGTGACCGAGGAGCTGGAAAGCCGGGTCGGGGAGCGCTGGGCTTTTGAGAAATGGGGGCTCAGCGTCGAGGATCTGAGTCGTCCGTTCGCCCGCGAGCGCCAGCTTGACAGCGACGAGGGGGTGCTCGTTACCGGAGTCCAGACCGCGTTCCCGGCTGGCGAGGCGGGCCTGCAACCGGGGGATATCCTTCTTTCTGTCAACCGCACGGTGGTCCCCGATCTGGAGGCCCTGAAAAGTTTCTATGCCTCCTATGAGGAAGCGCCGAAGAAAACCCTCTTCGAGATCAAGCGCAACCACCGGTTGCTTTTCCGCGTCCTCGAGCCGCGGTAAGAGCGGCTTGCCGGCTCCTCAGTACAAATCCATGAGGGCGCCGAATTCCGGCTCAAACAAGCGTTTGTAGGCGCGGATGGCCTGACCGTCGGTCAGGGAGGCGAGATGGTCGCAGAGAAGGCGCCGACGAACGGCGGGATCTTTTTCGACTGCGATCCAGCGGCAAACCGGTTCCGGGAGGATGTGCAGCCGGGAGGGACCTTCCTCCAGATGGTGCTTTCCGTACGCCTCGAAAAGTTGGCGCAGGAGCCGGCCGCCCTTGAATTCAATCTGCTGCAGGGGGGCGGATTTGAAAATGAGGTCGATGGCGATGCGCTTGTGCAGGTCGCAGACCTCGCGCACGCACGGATCGACGACGAGGCGGAAGCGGTGACGGTTGCTTACGGCGGCCAGCGGCGAATCGGCGGGTTCAAGGTCGCAGGCCTGGATGAACTGGCCGATCCATAAGCTGGTCCGCGGTTCGTATCCGCCGCCGCGGATTTCCTCGACCAGCTCATCAAGGGTCTGCAACTGGTAGCTGGTCAAGTCCGTCTGGCGGTCGCTCCATGCCCGCAGAGAATCCGGGGTGATGAAGCGCGCCTGGATTCCGTCGACAATGTCGTGCAGGGAATAGGCGGTGTCGTCCGCCCAGTCCATGATCGCGCATTCGATGCTGCGGACCCTGCCCAACTCTTCCGGCGGGACCTTTCCCGGCTCCATCCCTCCAAGGATGAAATCGCGCAGCTCCTCCTGGTCGTCGTAAAGAAAGTGGTTTTCGGGGAAGCGGGGCCTCCCCTCAGCACACGTCCCGGTGCATTCGCGGTGGAGCGACTTGTATTTGAGAATGCCGTCGAGAAAGGCCCGGGTTGGCTTCATGCCGGACGGACGCTCGGGCCGGCTGTAAATGAGGCGGGTAAGGATGCGCAGGGTTTGCGCATTGCCCTCGAAACCACCTTCCGCCCGCATCAGCTCATTGAGTTTGCGCTCCCCGATGTGGCCGAAGGGAGGATGACCGAGGTCATGGGCGAGCCCGACCGCCTCGACGAGATCCGGATCCAGACGGAAGTCGGGACGGAGCCGGTCGCTGCGCAGGTTGAGAAACTCTACGATGGAACGGGCGATGCGTGCGACCTCGATGGTGTGCGTCAGGCGGGTACGATAAAAGTCGTATTCCCCGGACTGAAAAACCTGGGTTTTGGACTGCAACTGCCGGAAGGCGGAGGAAAAGAGGACGCGGTCGCGGTCGATCTGGAAAGGACTGCGATGATCGTTTTCCGGACGCTTGCCGGGAAGGTGCTCGCAGTCGTAGTCGCCGTAGAAACGGTTTTCCATAAGTAGGCGCGGTTTTAGAAGTCTTTTCGCCTCGTGTCGAGGACGAGGGTGACGGGGCCGTCATTGACGGCCGCGATCCGCATGGGACAGGCAAAGAAACCGGTCGGGACCGGCCGTCCCAGCCGCTCCGCCGCCGCTTGCGCGAACCGCTCGTACAACCTTTCCGCCTCCCCCGGATCGGCGCTTCGGTTGAAGGAGGGCCGCGTCCCCTTGCGCAGGCTGCCGAAGAGCGTGAACTGACTGATGACCATGAGCTCGCCCCCGATATCCTGTAGTGACAAATTCATACGGCCTTCCGCATCCTCGAAGCAGCGGGTCCGCAGGACTTTCTCCAGCAGCCAGTCCGCTTCCTTTTCATCGTCTTCACGCTCGACGCCGAGAAAGAGGAGAAGGCCGCGCCCGATGCGGCGAGGTTCGCATTGTCCTGTCGATACAGTTGCTTCCCATACTCGCTGATAGACGGCTCTCATGTTCAAACGTCGTAGTTTCCTGTTAAGGATATATCCTCAATATCGGCATGATAATCACCTAAGGCTTTGTGGTTGCACAAGATAGAGGATTTCCTTTTTCTCTTCCCCTTGTAGCGGCTGTCTTACCTATGAACATTCTGATCGCAGAAGATGATTTCATCTCACGCAAGCTCCTAATCAATATCCTTGAGGAGCTCGGCCATGAGGTAACGGTTTCCTCGGACGGGCAGGAAGCGTGGGAGGCCTATCGTGCGCAGCCCATGCGCCTGATCATCACGGACTGGCTCATGCCACGCCTGGATGGATTGGAGCTGGTGGAGCGCATCCGCGAAAACGATCTCTGCGACTACACCTACATCATTCTCCTCACCGCGAATATCGGCCAGCGCGAAAATTACTTCAAGGCCATGGAGGCGGGAGTGGACGATTTTCTCGCCAAACCTCTCGACCGCCTCGAACTGGAAATCCGCCTGCGCGTGGCGGCGCGTATTCTGGGCGCAAGTTCGCGCATCGAGTCGCTTGAGAATGTCCTGACCATCTGCGCTTACACGAAGAAAATAAAATTTCCCGACGAAGGCTGGACCACCATCGAGGAGTTCATGCGCAAGCGCCTCGGCATTACCCTTTCCCACGGCATCGAACCGGAATACTACGAGCGTGTCATCAAACCGCAGCTACAACAGCTGAAGGAAGAATCCGAACGCGGCGAAGAGGCCTGAACCAGCCATTGTTTCCCGGTTCCCGGCGGGTCGGGAAAGGGGAGATGGTTTTCAGTATGTAGGAAGGTGGCAGGATTCAGGAGGCAAAGCCGTCGGGGTGATTGCGGTGCCATTCCCATGCCGTGGCGACGGTTTCGTTGATGTTCATGAAGCGGGGCGTCCAGTCGAGTTCGCGCCGGGCCTTGGAGCTGTCTGCATAGAGTGCGGGGGGATCGCCTTCGCGGCGGGGACCGATTTCGTGCGGAACCTTGAGACCGCTGACCTCCTCGACGCTGCGGATGATCTCGCGGACGCTGACGGGGGTGCCGGTGCCGAGGTTGTAGTAGAGAAAAGCGCCGGGCTCGTCCAGCTTCGGAAAGACGGCGATGTGGGCGCGGGCGAGGTCGTCGACGTGGATATAGTCGCGGAGGCAGGTGCCGTCAGGCGTAGCGTAATCATCCCCGAAAACGGTGAGCGCGGGTCCCTTGCCCTTGGCGGCGCGGAAACAGAGCGGGATCAAATGCGTTTCCGGATCGTGGTCCTCGCCGATGGAACCGTCCGCGGCGGCGCCGGCGGCATTGAAATAGCGGAAGGAGGCCGAGCGCAGGCCGTAGGCACGGGCACAGTCGCGCAGCATCTGCTCCACCTCCAGTTTCGTCTGGCCGTAGGGATTGATGGGCGCCTGCGGCAGTTCCTCGTGGATGGGCATTTCCGAGGGGATCCCGTAGGTGGCGCAGGTGGAGGAAAAGACGAAGCGATCGACCCCGGCATCGCGCATGGCCTGCAGGAGGCTCACAGTTTTCCCGAGGTTGTTCTCGTAGTACTTCAGCGGGTCTTTCACGGATTCGCCCACGTAGGCGAAGGCGGCGAAATGCATAACGAGCTCGATCTCTTCGGCGCCAAGGAGGTCGGCGACCTTGGCCCGGTTGCCGAGGTCCTCCTCGAAAAAGGCGATTTCCGGCGGGACCGCCCCGCGATGCCCGAAGACGAGGTTGTCGAGAACAACCGGTTCATGGCCCTGTTGCTGCAACTGCCTGACACAGTGGCTACCGATGTAACCCGCACCTCCGACGACCAGTACTTTCATGCCGGGCAGTAAAGGACCGGGGAAGGCTTAAGGAAAGGGAAAACTCTCCCCCGCCGGGCAGCGGTTCGGGAAACCGCCGTTTGCATTGACAGTCCCGGAAAAGCCCATTGAGAGTTTGCCTTTTCTCTCCCGATGGCGCGATTCGGCGTCGCGCGCGGGCGTGAGGCTCCCATGAAAGATACAGTCAGCAGTCGCATTGTCATCACCGGTGTCGGTCTTACTGCCCCCAACGGAAACGATCTTCCTGCCTTCCGTTCAAACCTGCTTGCGGGCCGCGGTCGTGTCGTCGATATGGACGTCCGTTACATGGGCAAGGTCCACGCGGGCGTCTGTGACTTTGACAGCCGCAAGTACCAGACGCGCAGGGAACTGCGCAACAGTACCCGCGCGGGAAGCATCGCCATCTTCTGTAGCCGGGAAGCCGTCGCGGACTCGGGTCTCGACCTTGCCGCCTACGACACCAACCGGATCGGGGTCTATGTCGGTACGACCGAGCACGGCAACGTGGAAACGGAAAACGAAGTGTATAACATTTCCCAGTACGACTATGACGTGCGTTTCTGGTCGCACCACCACAACCCGCGCACCGTGGCCAACAACCCGGCCGGGGAAGTGACCCTGAATCTCGACATCCACGGCCCGCATTACACCATCGGAGCGGCCTGTGCCGCGGGCAACGCTGGTCTTATTCAGGCGCTGCAGATGCTGCGGCTCGGGGAAGTGGACCTTGCGCTGGCCGGAGGCGTGAGCGAGTCCATCCACACCTTCGGTATCTTCGCGGGCTTCAAGAGCCAGGGAGCGCTGGCCCATCACGAGGATCCGGCGAAAGCGAGCCGCCCCTTCGACAAGGAGCGGAACGGAATCGTCGTCAGCGAGGGTGGGGCCATCTACACGCTCGAGCGACTTGAAGATGCGCGCGCGCGCGGCGCGAAAATCTACGGTGAGATCGTCGGTTATCACCTGAACTCGGATGCCACCGATGCCGTCCTGCCTAACAGTGAACGACAGGCCGAGTGCATGCGGGCGGCGCTGCGGCGTGCGGGTCTGCAGCCCGGGGAGATTGATATTGTCAGCACGCACGCCACTTCCACGCCGCAGGGCGACATGCAGGAGTGCAAGGCGGTACGGTCCGTCTTTCCGGCGGAGGAGGCGGCAGAAGGACCGCACATCAACAACACGAAAAGCTTCATCGGGCACGCCATGGGGGCCGCCGGCGCCCTTGAGCTGGCCGGCAATCTTCCCGCCTTTGAGGACAACCTTGTCCATCCCACGATCAACCTCGATGACCTCGATCCGGAGTGTGGGCTGCCGCGCCTCGTCATCAATAACCCCGTTCGTCGTGAGCGGGTACGGATCCTGCTGAACAACAGCTTCGGAATGCTGGGCATTAATTCCTGCCTGATCGTTAAAATGTTTGCAGAGTGACCTTATTCACCTAAAACCGCGACCCATATGACCAAAGAAGAGTGCAAGCAGGTGGTGCTGGACATCATTGCCGAGATTGCTCCGGACGAGGACCTCGCCGAGGTGAATCCGGGTGTGCGCCTGCGGGATCAACTGGATCTGGATTCGATGGATTTTCTCGATATCGTCATGGAACTGCGCAAGCAGCACGGCATCGAAGTTCCCGAGGAAGATTACCAGCAATTGGCGAGCCTGGAGAGCTGCGCTGACTACCTGACGCCGAAATTCAACGCGGTGAAGGCCTGAGGCCGGGTTCCTGCCGCGGGCTGGCAAGGGACATGGCATCCGAGCAGGAGGCGAAATCGTTTGATGTCCTGATCATCGGCTGCGGCATGGCCGGTCTGGCCGCTGCCATCCGGTTGGCAACCTTTGATCAGAAGGTCCTGATCGTGGAGAAGCACAATGCGCCCGGGGGCCTGAACAGCTTCTACTTCCAGGGTGGGCGGAAGTTCGATGTCGGGCTGCACGCGGTGACGAATTACAGTTCCGGACGCGGACGCCGGACGCCGCTGCAAAAGCTGCTGCGGCAGTTGCGCCTGCCGCCGGAGAGCTTTGCCCTTTCTCCGCAGAACGGAAGCCGGATCGCCTTTCCCGGACGCGACCTGCGTTTTGCCAACGATATTTCCCTGCTCGAGAGTGAAGTGGCGCGGGAATTTCCCGGCGAGGTGGACGGGTTCCGCGCTCTGCGCCAGGCGGTGCTGGATTTTGACGCGCTTGCTCTGGAGAAGGAAGGTCCCGGCGCCCGGGAGGTGGTGGGACGCTACCTCTCGGATCCGGTGCTGCGGGACATGCTTTTCTGTCCCCTCATGTACTACGGCAGTTCGACCGAGCACGACATGCCTTTCACGCAATTCGTGACCCTCTGGCGGGCCATCTTCGAGGAGGGCTTTGGCAGGCCGCTGGAGGGCGTGCGGGTGGTGATCCGGGCCCTGCTGGCGCGCTACCGGGAACTCGGCGGCAAGCGGCGCATGCGTTGCGGCGTCCGGCGCATCGTTCAGGATGGTCGGCGTGCGAAGGCGGTGGAACTGGAAACCGGGGAGACGGTCACGGCGCGCCGGATCATCTCCACCATCGGCTGGCCGGAGACATTGCTGTTGTGCGGACGGGAGGAGACGGACGAGGAAATCGAGCGTTGTACCGGTGCCCTCAGCTTTGCGGAAGGCATCACCGTCTTTGACCGGCAACCGGCCGAGATGGGCTGCGGGGAGACGATCATCTTCTACAACGACAGCGAACGCTTCGCTTACGAAGGGGCGAAAGAGCCCATCGATCTGCGTTCGGGTGTGATCTGTTTTCCGAACAATTATCAATATCCAGATGGAGGGCAGTTGCCGGAAGGCCTTCTCCGCGTCACCTCCATCGCCAGTTATCCCTACTGGACCTCCCTTGAGGAAAAGGCTTATCGACGGGATAAAGCGGCCTGGTTTCCCCGCATGCAGAAGAGCGCGCTGCGGTTTCTGCCGGGCATGCAGGCGGAGTCACTTGCGGGGGCGACCGTCCACACGGACATGTTCACCCCGCGGACAATCCGGCATTTCACCTCGCACCTCGGCGGCGCGGTTTACGGTTCACCGGTGAAGATGCGCACCGGGGAAACCTTTCTGGACAATCTCTATCTCGCCGGTACGGACCAGGGGTTTCTCGGGATTATCGGGGCGATGTTGAGCGGTGTCAGCATGGCAAACCGGCATGTTCTCAGCAAACTGGCGGGAAACGGCTGAAGGGAATCAGGGCGATGGGAGTCGGCATTGAAGTCGTGCGGGAATTTTATGATCAGGCCAATGTGGTGGAACATTACCGCCGCGCCACCGCCGCCGTGGGCCTGTGGGCATCGGAAGAACTCATTTTCCGGGAAGTCTTTTCCCCGGGCGACCGGATTCTAGAACTGGGGACCGGCACAGGGCGGATAGCCGTCGGGCTGGCGGAACTGGGGTATCGGAACCTTCTCGGAATCGAGCTTTCCCGCCCGATGGTAA
>JAAAOD010000239.1 GCA_009908535.1 Verrucomicrobiota bacterium | reverse complement strand
AGTCTTTTGAAAAATCAGCCCCTTCCCGCTTGACGAAGACACAGTTGCTCACGACTTCGGCTACGGGGCGCCGGTGAGGGCCTCCTGTACGGGGAGGTACGGAAGGCCGGTGGCCTCGGCGACCCCGCGATGGGTGATGGCGCCGTGGACGATATTGGCTCCGGCGGCGATGCTTTCGTGGCGTCGGATGGCCTCCGCGTACCCGAGATTGGCCAGCTCGAGGGCGTAGCGGATGGTGGCGTTGGTGAGGGCCAGCGTGGAGGTCATGGGCATGGCGCCCGGCATGTTGGTGACGCAGTAATGCACGACCCCGTCCACGGTGTAGATAGGATCGCGGTGCGTGGTCGGGCGGGAGGTTTCCGTGGAACCGCCCTGGTCGATGGCCACGTCCACGATGACGGCCCCCTCCTTCATGATCCCGAGGGTCTCGCGCTGGATCAGCTTCGGCGCTTTCCCTCCGGGAATGAGGACGCTGGAGACGACGAGGTCCGCGTCGCCGAGAGCGCGGCGCAGATTCGCCTTGTTCGACATCATAGTGATGACGTTCGCGGGCATGACGTCGCTGTAGTAGCGCAGGCGGTCGAGATTGATATCGAGCACGTAGACGAGGCTGCCGAGACCGGCGGCCATTTTGGTCGCGTTCATGCCGACGACCCCCGCTCCGAGGACGACCACCGTCGCCGGGGGCACGCCGGGCACGCCTCCGAGCAGGATGCCGCGGCCGCCGTGCGCTTTCTCGAGGTACTTCGCTCCCTGCTGGATGGCCATGCGGCCCGCCACTTCGCTCATCGGGGTGAGGAGCGGCAGGGTTCCCTCCGCGTCGGTAATCGTCTCGTAGGCGATCGCGACCGCTCCGGCCTCCATGATGGCACGGGTCAATTCCTCGGAAGCGGCGAAGTGAAAGTAGGTGAAGACGATCTGCCCCTTGCGGATATGCGGCCATTCCTCGGGTTGCGGTTCCTTCACCTTCAGGATGAGGTCTGCCTCCTTCCATACTTCCGCGGCGGCCGCCACCAGGCGTCCCCCGGCCTCGGCGTAGGCCTCGTCGGTAAAGCCGCTGCCCGCCCCGGCCCCGGCCTCCACCAGGACCTCGTGACCCCGGTCCTTGAACGCTTCCACTCCGGCCGGCGTCAGGGCGACCCGGTTCTCATCCGCCTTCACTTCATGCAAAACGCCAACAATCATCTTTTATCTCCGCAAAAGTTTCCGCAGGCAGACTTTGACCCTGCCATGCATCGGGGCAATCCTCTTCCTCCAAGATGTCCGCTCCCCTTCTTCTCACCAACGACGACGGGCTCGATAGCGTCTTCCTTCATATCCTTGCCGAGGTCCTGGCCGCAAAGCACGAGATCGTCATCGCCGCCCCGGCCAGCGAACAGAGCTGGATCGGACGGGCGATCTCCCGTCGCCGCGCCGTCAGTGTGGAAGAACAGGACGGTTTTCCGGGTCCCGCGTGGGCCATCGGCGGATCCCCCACCGACTGCGTGAACATTGCCCTCGGCAACCTCCTTCTGGAACGCCCGCGGGCCATCGTTGCCGGGATCAATGTCGGCTTTAACACAACGACGCCGCTGCTGTATTCTTCCGGCACGGTCGCCGGTGCGATGGAAGGCGCTTTCTGGGGCCTCCCGGCTTTCGCCGTCTCCCAGGCTCTCGACCGGGACCAGTTTGTCGCCGTGCAGGACCGCGGGCAACCGCTCCCGCCCGAGGTCCGCGAGGTCCTCGAAAGCAATGCCGGGCACGCCTCCGATACTATCGAGCGGCTGCTGTGCGAGGGACCCGGTGCGGACGCGATCGTGCACAACCTCAATTATCCCTTCCAGCCACGCCGCCCGCACGAACTGCGGCTGACCATCCCCGCCCAGCTCCGTGAGATGGCCCTTTACGAGGAAGGGGAGAACGGGCAATACCATTTTCGCTACAAGGCCGGCGCCCCCTTGCCCTCTGACCGCCTGACGGACCGCGAAGCCCTTTCACAGGGTCTGGTCAGCCACTCCATTTTGAACTTTTCCGCCCTTGGCCGGGATCTAAAGAAATAATCTTTCCCTTTGCCCGAGAATTTTCTTAAGGATTGTCCACATGCTGAAAACGAGCTCCCGCCTTCGCTTTCTTTCCCTCTTCCTGTTGCCGCTTCTTGGCTTTCTCGTTGCCCCGGTCTGCGGGCAGCAGAATGAAGGGGAAGCGGAACCGGAACGCGTCGACCCGGGCCCCTTTTACGGCTTCTGGCAGTTCGAAGAACCGGCCGGCGATACCTGCATCGTCATTATTAAACGGGGCGGACGCCTCTCTTGTTTCTGGTCCGGAGTGGCCAGCCAGGAGATCCAGAAGGGATCCTGGTCGCGCAAGGGAAAGGTCTTAACCGCACACTGGAATACCGGATATAAGGAGATCTACCGGAAACGGGGGGACAACGCCATCGAGCGCGAAACCTACGGCCCGGGGGAACCCATCTCCGGAACCCCTGACCTCACCGTGCGGGGGGTCCGTATCGATTCCCGCGTTCCCGGCAGCCTGACCGTGTCCGGCGAAGGGGAGGAGCCGGCCCCGCGCGTTTCGAAGGAAGGCGGCCGCCCGGTCGAGGAACCGGCAGAAGAATTGCCCGCCGTGGCCCTTCCCCTGCGCAACGCCTTTCTCGGGTTCTGGAAAATCCGTCAGTCGACCGGATTTTTCGGTATCGGGGGCGCCAACCAGAAACATTTTTACCTGCAGCTCGATCGCAACGGGGAAGCCACGGTCGCCCTCCGGGACTGGAAAGCCGGCAACAGCGTAACCGGAAATTGGTCCATTGAAGACGAAAAGGCCATCGTCACCTGGCCGGATGGAAGTCACGACATCCTCGCGATCAACGGCGAGAACAGTGCAAGCTTTGATTTCTACAAATCCGGGCGCTCCCTCGAAAAGAAGCCCACCTCCAGCCGCAAAGCCGAAAAGGTCAATGTCAGCGAAGCGGGACGTTTTTTTCAGGCGGGTAATTTCAAGCGCCTCACCGTGGTCGACATCCGCGGGACATGGCGCCCTGTCGAATCGACCGGGAACCCAGAATACATCGATATCGAAGGCTGGGGTAACGCCTTCCGCTACCCCGCCGCCTCCGGCACCGGAACCGATCCCGGCAAATGGCGTCTCAAGAATGATCGCGTCGTGATTACGTGGGTGGACGGTTCCAAGGATGTTCTCCGCATGGGCGAACCGCACATGGTGCAGGAAAGCTATCCCGCCGGGGAGCCCATCACCGGCACCCCCGAGCGCGTCATCGCCGTCCGTGAGACCGGCGAAGGGCGGTTCTGAGGCGGACCGGGAATCCGGAGCCGGGGGAGCGCCGGGCCAAAGTCTCACGACTTCGGCTGTTTTCCTGGAGGTACTGGATTTCCGGACGTTGATCCCGGCCAAGGGCCGGGAACCATACCAGCCCCGCCCGCAGGCCCGCTGCGCGGGCCGGAGGGCGGGGATACGGGTCAAGGAATTGTTTTAAGGGCTGAAGGCCCGCAACCATTGCGACTA
>JAAAOD010000062.1 GCA_009908535.1 Verrucomicrobiota bacterium | reverse complement strand
CGAAGGGGAGGCCGAGATCCGCCTCAATGAAATCGCGCGGGTGCACCTTCGCGTGGCCAGCCCCCTCTTCATCGATCCCTACACCCGCAACCGGCTTACCGGTTCCGTGGTCCTCATTGACCCTTTCACGCACGAAACCCTTGCCGGCGGGATGGTCCGCTGACCGGGCTTCCCGACGGTCCAGTTTTTCCCATGACCAAGCAAGCATCCCAGCAAAGCTGCGAGGGGCGGGTAGCCCTGCTCACCGGCATCACCGGCCAAGACGGATCCTACCTCACCGAGCAACTGCTCGAGAAGGGGTACATCGTCCACGGTATGGTGCGCCGCAGCAGTTCCTTCAACCGGGCCCGTATCGAGCATCTCTATCTCGATCCGGCCATCGGTGGAGAACGCCTTTTCCTCCATTACGGGGATCTCACGGATTCCTCCAACCTCAACCGCCTCCTCGAAAAGGTCGGTCCCGACGAGATCTACAATCTCGGCGCGCAATCGCACGTCAAAGTGTCCTTCGAGGTGCCTGAGTACACGGCCGAGGTCGACGGTATCGGGACGCTCCGCTTCCTCGATGCCATCAAGGAGGTCGGGCTCAAGGAGAAGGTGCGCTTTTACCAGGCCTCCACCTCGGAATTGTACGGAAAGGTCCAGGACGTCCCGCAGACCGAGGCGACGCCCTTTTATCCCCGTTCGCCCTACGGGGTGGCCAAACTGTACGGCTTCTGGATCATCGTGAATTACCGCGAGGCCTACGGGATCCACGCCTGCAACGGCATTCTTTTCAACCACGAGTCGCCGCGCCGCGGGGAGGCCTTTGTCACGCGCAAGATCACGCAGATGGTGGCCCGCATCCGCTACGGGCTCGCCGAGACGGTGCAGCTTGGCAACCTCGATGCCAAGCGGGACTGGGGCTACGCGCCCGAATTCACGGAAGGCATGTGGCGTATCCTCCAGCAGGACCAGCCCGACGACTACGTCCTCGCCACCAACGAGACCCACACTGTCCGTGAATTCGCCGAGGAGGCCTTCCGCCACGCCGGCCTGCCCCTGCACTGGGAAGGAAAGGGGGCCGACGAGGTCGGCCGTGACGCGGAAGGCAAGGTACGCGTGGCCATCGACCCGGCTTACTACCGCCCTTCCGAAGTGGATCTCCTCATCGGCGATTACGGCAAGGCCCGGAAAGAACTGGGCTGGGAACCGCAGACGACCTTTGCAGAGCTCGTCCGGATCATGACCGAAGCGGACCTCGAGCAGGTCCGGAACTCCCTGCCCTGAAGACCGCAAACGCAAAAAGGCAACATGGACAAGAACACTCCCATCTTCGTCGCCGGCCACCGCGGGATGGTCGGTGCGGCTGTCTGGCGGCGGCTGGAGGCCGCCGGCTACAACCACTTGCTCGGTCGTACACGTTCCGAGCTGGACCTTCTCGACCAGCGCGCGGTGGCGGATTTTTTCGCCGCCGAAAAGCCGGGAGCGGTCGTTTTCGCGGCCGCCCGCGTCGGTGGTATCCACGCGAACAATACGTATCCCTCCGAGTTTCTCTACGAGAACCTGATGGCGGAACTGAACTGCATCCAGGCCGCCTTCCGCAGCGAGACCGGGCGCTTCCTTTTTCTGGGATCCTCCTGCATCTACCCGCGCGAAGCTCCCCAGCCGATGCCGGAGGAGTGCCTCCTCACCTCCCCGCTGGAGCAGACGAACGAGGCTTACGCCCTCGCGAAGATCTCCGGATTAAAATACTGCTCGTATCTGCGACGCCAATACGGCGTCCTCTTTCATTCCGCGATGCCGACCAACCTGTACGGTCCCGGCGATAATTACCATCCGCAGGACTCCCACGTCCTGCCCGCGCTCATCCGGCGCTTTCACGAGGCCAAAGAGGCGGGCGCGAGCGAGGTGGTGATCTGGGGAACCGGCTCGCCGCGGCGGGAATTCCTCCACGTCGACGACCTTGCCGACGGCCTTCTCTTCCTCCTGCGGCAGGAGCACCCGCCCGACTGGGTGAACCTGGGCAGCGGGGAGGAAATCAGCATCCGCGACCTTGCCGGCCTTGTCGCCGAAGTGACGGGTTTCGCGGGCGCAGTCAAAACCGACCCCTCGAAGCCCGACGGGACGCCGCGCAAGCTCATGGACAACCACCGCATGCGGGAGATGGGCTGGCGGCCCCGCATCTCCCTGCGCGACGGCATCGCCAATGCCTACGAGGATTTCCTCGGCGCCCTGCGCTCCGGACGCTTGCGTTCGTGAGGGAATTGAAAATAAGATAATCGAAAATGAATGAATTCAGGTACGAAGTAATTATTTACTGGGACAAGGTGGATTGTATATTCGTCGCCGAAGTACCGGAGTTGCACGGCTGTATGGCCCATGGGGAAACGAAGTCGCTTGCAGTTCAAAACGCGGAACAAGCCATTGAGCTCTGGATTGAAACCGCAAAAGAAGACGGTATCGCGATTCCCGAACCGCGGGGACGCCTTTTATACGCCTAGATCGAAAACAGGGTTGATATGAACCAACGCATTCTCGTCACCGGCGGCGCCGGCTTTCTCGGGTCCCATTTGGTGGACCGCCTCCTCGACAAAGGGCACGAGGTCATCTGCCTCGATAATCTTTTTACCGGGGATAAAAGCAACATCCGGCACCTCCTGCAGCATCCGCGCTTCGAGTTGATGCGCTGGGACGTCACCGATCCCTTCAAGATCGAGGTTGACCAGATCTACAACCTCGCCTGTCCGGCTTCGCCCGTCCATTACCAGTACAACGCCATCAAGACGGTGAAGACCTCGGTGATGGGCGCGATCAACTGCCTCGGGTTGGCCAAGCGGGTGAAGGCGCGTATTTTCCAGGCCAGTACCTCGGAGGTGTACGGCGATCCGCAGGTACATCCCCAGGTGGAGAGCTACCGCGGTTCCGTGAACCCGATCGGCATCCGCGCCTGCTACGACGAGGGCAAGCGGGTGGCCGAGACCCTCTTCTTTGACTACCACCGCCAGAACGGGGTCGATATCCGCGTCGTCCGCATCTTCAACACCTACGGGCCGCGCATGAATCCCGACGACGGGCGCGTGGTCTCCAATTTCATTGTCCAGGCCCTGCGCGGGGAGAACATCACCGTCTATGGGGAGGGGCAGCAGACGCGGTCTTTCTGTTATGTCGACGACCTTGTGGAGGGCTTTGTCCGCATGATGGAGACGGAGGATTTCACCGGGCCGGTCAATCTCGGCAACCCCGGCGAATTCACGATTCTGGAGCTGGCCGAGGCGGTCATCCGGCTCACCGGTTCTTCCTCGAAGATCATCCAGCAGCCCCTGCCGGAAGACGATCCGCTTCAGCGCAAACCCGACATCACCCTTGCCCGCGAAAAACTGGGCTGGGAGCCAACCGTACCCCTCGAGGAGGGGCTGAAGCGGACGATCCAATTCTTCGAAAAGCTGCTCGCGGAAGGCTGAGGCGGGATGGCCTTCCGTCCCGAGCGCGACGTCCCGCTCGCACCGCTGACGACTTGGAAAATCGGCGGCCCGGCGGAATGGTATGCCGCGCCGCGGA
>JAAAOD010000072.1 GCA_009908535.1 Verrucomicrobiota bacterium | reverse complement strand
GACTCGTCCACCACCCATTTCCCTTCCTCGATGGAAAGGCTGGGGGCGTCCGGAGACGGTTCCCGGAAGTAGACCGATACCTTGCTGAAATCGAGTTCCTCAAGGGTTCCGGAAAAGGAGGCCCCTTCAAGAAAGAGCGGCGGATAGCCGGCCCGGAAGGGACCCGACTCGATCCGGCGGCTCGCCGTGTCATATTCCAGCCGCTCGCTGAGAACGCGGAGCCCCTCCCGCGTCACGCGCACATTTCCCTCCGCTTCGACACGGCCGGTTCGGCGATGGTACCGGATCTGCTCCGCCTCCACGAGGGTGTTGCGGTCGCGGAAGACGGCGTTGCCGGTGGCGACCAGCAACCCTTTCTCCGATTCGAACGCAATGGGCTCATCAGCGCTCAACTCAGGTTCCTGTCCCGAGAGAATGGCCGGAAGAACCATCAGGACGAAAGGAAAGTGAAGGAAAAGACGGGTAATCTTCACGTTGCCAACATAGAGGGGCGCGGTATTGGGCGGCTCAAGCGTTATTTTTGCCGGCCACTCCACAACGAACGGGAAATCGCTTGCTCTGCGCGGCGGCGGCGTGAGACAAATCCCTGCTTCAGGAGGTTGATTCTCATGCAGATATCCAAATCGCAGCTATCGGAGCTGCAGAACGCACGCCATTACCATCCGCACGATATCCTCGGCATGCATCCCGTAAAATCGGGCCTTGTTGTGCGTGCCCTTCTTCAGGACGCCCGTACCTGCGAAGTGGTCGACACCGCGACCGATGAACGCTTTCCCATGCAGCGCCTGACCGAGGAAGGCTTTTTCGAGGGCGTCATCAAAAACCGGAAAGAGGTTTTTCCCTACCGCCTCCGTGTGGAGCGGTACAATGGCGAGATTCGCCAGTTCTATGACCCGTATCGCTTTCTGCCGACCGTCAACGACGAGGACCTGTACCTCTTCAATAAAGGGGACGACCACCGGGTCTACCGTAAGCTGGGGTCACACCAGCGTGAGATCGACGGCGTCGGCGGGGTCAGTTTCGCGGTCTGGGCCCCGTCCGCGAGGCGCGTGAGCGTAGTGGGTGACTTCAACCACTGGGATGGACGTTATCATCCGATGCGGGCTCTGGGCTCGTCGGGCGTCTGGGAAATCTTCATCCCCGGCCTGTCGGAAGGCATGAAATACAAATACGAGATCCTCGATCAGGAGGGCTATCTCCACCTCAAGACCGACCCCTACGGCACTTTTTTCGAAGCCCCGCCCCACAACGCCAGCATTATCTGCCACGTCGACGATTACGGCTGGAATGACGCCGACTACCTTCGCAAGCGTGCGGAAACCGACTGGAAGCACACTGCCATCAGCGCCTACGAGGTCCATTTCGGCTCATGGAAAAGGCGGATGGAGGACGGCGGACGTCCCTTCACCTATCGCGAAATGGCAAGGGAACTGGTTCCGTATGTAGTGGAATTGGGCTACACTCACGTCGAGTTCATGCCCCTGGCCGAACATCCCTTCACGGGTTCCTGGGGCTACCAGGTCACCGGTTATTTCGCCCCCACGCAGCGCTACGGCGAGCCGGCGGATTTCCAGTACCTCGTCGACCAGCTGCACCAGGCCGGCATCGGGGTGATCATTGACTGGGTGCCCGCCCATTTTCCCACCGATTCCTTTGCCCTCGCCAAGTTTGACGGAAGCGCCCTTTACGAACATGCCGACCCACGCCAGGGATATCATCACGACTGGGGCACCTTCATTCCCAACTACGGGCGGCACGAGGTTCGGGCCTTCCTCATCGCCAGCGCTCTGGCATGGATGGATCGCTACCATATCGACGGGTTCCGCGTCGACGCCGTTGCCTCCATGCTGTACCTTGACTACTCGCGTGAGGAGGGGGAGTGGATTCCCAACCAGTACGGCGGCAACGAGAATATCGAGGCGCTCGAGTTCCTTCGCACCACCAACCAGCTCGTCCATCAGTACTATCCGGGGACACTCATGATCGCGGAGGAATCCACCTCTTTCCCCGGAATCAGCAAACCGGTGGAAGAGGGCGGGGTCGGGTTCGACTTCAAGTGGAACATGGGCTGGATGAACGACACTTTGCAGTATTTCCAGAAGGATCCCATCTACCGGAAATTTCATCAGAACAATCTCACCTTCGGGATGATCTACCAGTACTCGGAAAACTTCGTACAGTGCTTTTCCCACGACGAGGTGGTCCACGGTAAAAGTTCCATGCTGATGAAAATGGCGGCCGGCAGCATCTCCGAGAAGGCCCGTGACCTCCGTTCGCTTTATGCCCTGATGTGGGGATGGCCGGGAAAGAAGACGCTCTTTATGGGATCTGAATTCGGGCAATCGGCCGAATGGTCCTATGATTACAGCCTCGACTGGCACCTTCTGCAGTATAAGGACCACAGCGGGATCCGCGATCTCGTGCGGGATCTCAACCACCTTTACCGGAACGAGCCCGCGCTCGCCTACGGGGACACCAAGGTGGACGGCTTTGAATGGGTCAGCGCCAACGATGCGGACAGCAGTGTCATCGCCTTCCTGCGCAAGGGCCGGAGCCCGCGTGAGCTGTTCCTTGTTGTCGGCCACTACACGCCGATCAGCCGTAGCGGCTACGCCATCGGCGTGCCCATGGCCGGATATTGGAAGGAGGTCATCAATACCGATGCGGAATGCTACGGCGGCGGCGGGGGCGGCAACTTCGGAGGTCTCCATACCGATGCTATCGCATGGGACAATCACATGAACTCCCTCAAGCTGACCCTGCCGGGCAACAGTACCCTGATTTTCAAGTACGAGGGACCGGTTTCAGGTTAAAGAGCGGAAACCATCCTGTCTCGCCATTCTCTCTGCGGGCGAGAATCCAGCCGGATACCGTTTCAAGGGCCTCAAGGATCTCGCCGCGCTGCGCGGAGAGGTCCACGCCGTCAAAGGCCCGCTGACAGCGACGCAGGGAAGCTTCAGGGACCGGACCCAGATAGCTGGCGGGGATCCAGCCTTCGGTTTTTCCGAAGCGGATCCAGACCCAGCCGGGCCAGCTGTCGTCCTCCCGGAGGACCTCCACTGCGGCATCCTCGGGAACGCGCAGCGGATGCGGATCAATGACCTCGTAATCGGCGAGGACCCGGAACTTTACGGTCTCCTCCGTCATGCGGGAGAATAAAGGAGCCAATCCCTTTGTTCGTCAAAACCGGAAGGGTTGCCTCCGGCGTTGACCTTACCTCCCGGATTCCGAAAAACCAAGGTCGCATGGAGACGGTGAACGGGCATTGGGTGCACGACATTGACCCGGTGATTTTCCAGATCACCGAGACCTTGGCCATTCGGTGGTACGGATTGGCTTACGTGGCCGGGTTCCTTATCGCGGTGGGATTGCTCATGCTGTATCGACGGAAGGGACTTTCGCCCCTCACGCCGGCTCTGCTGGAGAATTTCGTTTTGTACGTCATGGCAGGCGTCATTGTGGGTGGGCGATTCGGCTACTTCCTCCTTTACGAGCCGGGGGACTTCTTCAGCAACCCCCTTGTCCTTTTCGCGGTCTGGGAAGGGGGTATGGCCA
>JAAAOD010000274.1 GCA_009908535.1 Verrucomicrobiota bacterium | reverse complement strand
GGGAGACGGCTCCGCACGAACTCCATCAGTTCTTGCCGCTCTTCCTCCCTGTAAGAAACGGCGGTGCTAGCATGCTCGTATGGATAATGCAAGAGGTCCGTTCGGGGGCGGTCACGCATCCGGCGAAAGTGGTGCGGGGCAACCCGGAAAACCCCGATCTCCACCCGGTCGATGGCACCCCAGGGAAGGGCGGAACACAACCGCTCCATAAAGGCCTCGTACATCTCCTGCCAATGGGGGAGTCGGAGAAGGGGATCGAGGCACAGGTGGAGGCGCCACCCGGCCCCAGCCGCCGCCTGCATGGCCGCGATTCTCCTTTCCAGCGGCGGCGCACCGCTCTCGTAGCGGCGGGCCACCGGTTCCGGGGAAAGGGTCCAGGCGAGGCGCACCCCGTCGTGCGGAACGGTTTCGCGGAGAAAACGCATCGGCGCGGCCTTGGTACGGATTTCGATTCGCAGACCTTCCCGCCCGCGAAAAGCCTCTGTCCAGGCCGCGCCAAGGCCGAAGAGGCCCTCGAGCGCAAGCAGGTCGGTATCGTAGGAGAGGGCCAGGTGGAGCGGTTCCGCCCCGGCGGGAAGCGCCGCCAGTTCACTCTCCACGGCGCGGAAGTAATCCTCCGTATTGACGAAGACGACCGGGTTCGCTCCCTCGAGGAGGCCCTGCAGATAGCAGTAGTGGCAGTCGTAGGGACAATTGAGGACGGGTGTTGTGTAGCGGAAATTTGAGGACGCCGCGCTCTGCAGAAAGTCGTTCCCCCCGTAGAGGAACGGAGGCCGTCCAGCGGCGAGAACGAGGGCGGGACTTCGCTTCTGGGCCCAGAAGTCCTGCCCGCCGCGGCCGAGGACGTTCTGGTAGTGATCGATCATGACAACCCGCGCTTTGGGCAGGCGCCGCAGGAGTTGACGGACAAGAGGGGCCTCGCGCACGGCCTCCTCGACAAAGACGCGGGACCATGCCTTAGCGCGCAAGGACACGGCGCACCTCCTCGAAAACCTTGTTGTTGCCGCTTTTCGTCGCGGGAATGGCGGCGGGAAGGACCTGCCGCACCGCCTCAGCGTCGCCGCCCCTTGCCAGATAGCCGCGGAGCCAGCGCCGGAGATAGCCCCGCTGCGTGACCGTCAGGCGCAGCCCCGCCTCCACCTCATTGGAGAAAGATTCGGCGGCCTCGTCGGCGACGGAAGGGGAATTCCCCTCCCCTTCATCTGGTTGCAGAAAGGGAAGAATGTCAGGAAGCGAGGCGGCGAAGGCGGTTTCAAGACCGTCCCCATCAACCCCACCCTCCTGCGCGTCGGAAATCCACTTAAGAAGAGTGATGCGATGGGCGGGCAGGAAGCGCCGTGCGGCAAGAGCAAAGCCGCTGCCTTCCATATCGACGAGGCCTTCGGGAAAAACCGGTTCCCGCTGGACCCTCCCCACCGTGAGCAAGGGTCCCTCCGCAAAGGGATGCGCATCGAGGATGTCGGGGAGGTAGAGACGGCCGCTGGCCTGGTCGCGAACGCTGTGGGCGCGCACCCATGAGTGCAGCGGGAACTCGGGCGGCAGAGCCCCGGCAAAGCCGATATTCAAGGCATTGGTGATGGTGGGAAAGGTCGCGAGGGCCCAGGCCGTGGCCGCCGCGGAGGCGGCGGAGCCGGTTCCGCTCTGCACCAGGACGTGGCTTTCCCCGAGGAAGACGGGGAACGGGAAGCCGGGCTTACCGCGCAGAAAAAGGGCCTTGCGCAAAGGGCGGCCTTCCATGGCCAATGCCGTTAGCAGGAGCTGCACCGTCCCCAATGGGGGAAGCGGTGATGTCGGGGTCAACCGGAAACAGGCAGGTCAGGAAGAAGAGACCGGCAGTTTGACGCGGAACCGTGCACCGCTGCCGGGAAGATTCTCGAACTCGATGTCCCCATTGTGGCTGCAGACGATGCGCTTACAGATGGAGAGGCCGAGCCCGGTGCTTTTTTCCCCTCCGGTTGGTTCGTTGGAAGTCTTGCCGAATTCCTTGAAAAGAAGGTGCTGCTCCTCTTCGGCGATGCCCGGTCCATTGTCCTCGAAATCGAGGCAGGCATGATCCCCTTCCCGGTAGATCCTGATGGCCACCTGGCCTCCCGGCGGGGTGAACTTAATGGCGTTGCTGAGGAGGTTGTCGACAACCCGGCGAAGTTTCATCCGGTCGCCGACGGTTTCGGGAACCTCCTCCGCCTGCTGGAAGCTGACCTTGATGTCCTTGCCCTCGGCCTCCCCCTTGAAAAGCGGGAGGAGATTCTGCACGAGCTGGCCCAAGGCGATGGGCTCCGGTTCCATTTTCAACTGCCCGCTGTCCAGAGAGGCGAGATCAAGAAGTTCATTGAGGAGGACGACGACCCCATTACCGGCTTCCTCGATGCAGGAGATGAGCTCGCGCTGGTTCTCCGTGAGATTCGTCCCGTCCTCGCGGAGATATTTGGCCAAACCGGCTATCGCGGCCGTGGGATTACGCAGGTCGTGCGAAGCAACGCGGAGGATGCGATCCTTGGTCGCATTCAATTGCTCAAGCTCGCGAATGCTCTCCTCGCGCAACTGGGCCAGCTTGCGCACCCGCAAGTGGGTGCGCATTCGCGTGAGGCTTTCGGAGGGATGGAACGGCTTCACAATGTAATCAATGGCGCCGCTCTGGAAGCCGCGCATGATTTCCTCCCGTTCGCCTTTGGCGGAGAGAAAAATGACGGGGAGGTTTTCATTCTGCGGATCTGTTTTCAAGCGGCGGCATGCCTCGATCCCGTCGATACCCTCCATGGACACATCCATCAGAATCAGATCCGGTTCTGTTTCATTGACGAGCCAAAGCGCTTCTTCCCCGGATTTTGCCTCGAAGACCTGATATCCGGCCTTGCGGGTGAAAAAGCGGATCTGGCGGCGTGCCATCGCGCTGTCGTCGACGATGAGGATACGACTGCCGGAAAGGTCTTCGGGACTGGAAGAGCCGTTGCCCACGGTCGCATCGCCGGGCTTTTCCTCTTCCGATAAGGGGAATTGATCGACAAGATATTTGCCAACCTCCCGGCGCAGGTCGTGGCGGCTGACAGAGGGCCGCGTGCGAAGGATTTGCCCGAGGGACATGCTCGCCACGGCGAGAATTTTCCGCTGGTTAACCTCGCGGCTAAGAAGAGGCTGCACCTCCTCAACAATATCAAGGACCAGGCTGTAGTAGTCCTCCAGCACATCTTTTCCGTGACCTTTGGACCGGGAATCCTCCTTTACCGTGTTTTTCTGCTTTTTCATGCGCTGCTGACCTCCCCAAACACAACGTACCATCCCGGGCAAAAGGGCACC
The DNA here is from genome assembly GCA_009908535.1 of Verrucomicrobiota bacterium. GTDB lineage: Bacteria > Verrucomicrobiota > Verrucomicrobiia > Opitutales > Oceanipulchritudinaceae > Oceanipulchritudo. The sequence goes on along the minus strand of JAAAOD010000274.1, from coordinate 268 downwards.
ATTGGGTCATCCCCCCATTTACGGGTTGGTTGTTTCCGTAGAATCCGTTGGAAAACGCAGGTGATCCGCGTGGGAAACTCCGTAGAAATTGCGGAAAAACTCAGGAGTGACGGCGCCAGAGATTGTACTTCAGAATCGCGTAGACAGCGCGCAAGCCGTCGCGCCAGCCGATTTTCTTCCCTTCGGCGTAGGTCCGGCCGTAGTAGGAAATGCCGACTTCGAAGACCCGGCAATCGAGGCGAGCGATCTTGGCGGTGATCTCCGGTTC